>MGOA01000057.1 GCA_001796965.1 Chloroflexi bacterium RBG_16_64_43 | reverse complement strand
CACCATGGGCGGCCACGCGTGCGCTGCACTCGATGCAGAATGGTCGGAGCCGAATCCAATTCTCGTCGGGTGGGGCGTCTCCTCCACGCCCATCAACCGGCGAACGAATCCGGCTGTCGCCTTCTCCACGCCGAAGCCCGGGCCCAAGACCATGGCTTGCGCTTGGCCCATCTCCCGTTCAAGAACTTCCACTGCCGATTCGGCCACCACACCCATCTCGTCCGGCAAGATCATCCACGTGGCTTCGGGGAGGCGCGGAACGATTACCTTGTAAACGGGTGCAGGCGTGGCCAGAGTCACCAGCCCGGCGCCTACGCGGTACGCCGCTTCACCGCTCAGTAACGCCGCCCCGGGATAATTGATCGAGCCGGCCACGACCACCACCCGGCCGAAGCTGCCCTTGTGCGCGCTGCGTGGGCGGGCGGGGACCCAGGCGCGAAGCATTCCGGGCTCCGCCATCCAGAGACTGGCCTTTTCGAGCGGGGCAAATCCGACGGGCAAGCCGATGTCGCCAATCACCAGCCGACCGACCGACTCAGCTGCAGGGAATCGCAACAGACCAGGCTTGGCCGCAGCCAGGGTAACGGTCAGATCGGCCCGCACGGTCTCAGCTGCCGCCGCGCCAGAATCACAATCCACGCCCGAGGGGCAATCCACCGCGACGACGAGCGGCCGGCGTGGCGCCGCGGCCAATCCCGTGGCCACCGCAGCCAGCAGCCTGGGCATCGTGTCTTTGAGCGGCAGGCGAGTTCCCGTTCCCAGCAGCGCATCGAGAAGGACGTCGGCCGCGGCCAAGCCGTTGCTCAATTCCCCAAAAGCGTTCTCATCGCGCACAACGTGGAGAGCCAGGCCGTCGGCGATGAGGCGGGCAGCGTTCTCATCGCTTGCCGGGCGCGCCTTCGCGAGGAAGACCTCGACTTGAGATCCGCCGTGATGCAGCCAATGGGCCGCCACCAGCCCATCGCCGCCGTTGTTACCTACGCCGCACAGCACCACTACGCGCAGCCCGTGAAGCCCGCCGCACACATGCTCCACCCAGCGCGCCACGCTGTGCCCGGCGTGTTCCATCATCTGCGCGTAGGAGTGCCCTGCGCCATCTGCTAGCTTCTCGACAGCGCGCATCTCGTCGACGGTGAGGATTTTCGCCATGAAGAGGCTCCGTGAGGACCTGGCGCAGCATGCGGCGCGGGCGGGCGGAGAGAGGCAAACAAGGCGCCCCTGGCGGGACTTGAACCCACAACCTGCGGATTAGAAGTCCGCCGCTCTATCCACTTGAGCTACAGGGGCGTAGGCGAATTCTACATCGAAGCCACACGCCCTGCAATTGCCCGGCGCGTGACGCCTGCCGCGGAGGGTTGCGTGAAATCGACTCGGGGGCTGGAGGGTCGGGTGGAACGCGGCTCACTCGCTGATCGGGCGCAGCCCTTTGTACACTCGAGCGCCGCCGAGCGTGCGAAGGATGGTCGAGGCCGGGCGGCCGGTGCGCTCGGCGAGTTCGTTCAAAGTGAGCGGAGAATTGCCGTTGGCCAAGAAGACGCGGAATACGGCATCCACCAGTGAGGTGTGCGGGGTTAGATACTCGGGCTGCTTGGCGCAGTGCGTGATCAATGCGTGCTGCACGCCATCCACCTGGCGCACCTCACCCGTATCCTCTTCCACCCAGTCGATCATCTCGCCGGCTTCCACCGCTTCCAAGGACGTGCGATGGTCGCCGCACAAATGCGAGAGCAGGTAGACCCGCCACTCGCGGTCGACGCGGCCCCACCACTCGTAATCGATGTGGTATGGTGTCGACAGGCTGGGTTTCAGGAGGCGCGGCGGCTGGGGCAGATCGCTCATTTCGTATCCACCCAGCGCGAATCATCGAAGCGGAAGTACAGGTCTCCGACGTGCACGAAATACGGGCGCATGGCCAGCTCGGCCAGGATCGGGCCGGGCGGCAGACGCCGCGCCACGTTGACCGCACTGTAGAGAGTCTGGGCGTGCACGGTGCTCTGTGGGTTTAGCTTGGCCACCTCGCGGAACACCTCCGCGACCAGCCGCGCCAGCGAAGTGCGCGCCTCGCCGCTGCGCAGCCACACTTCGTCGACGGCGTTCACGTCCGCGGCCGAGATGACCATCAACTCATCGTACTCCACGCCGATGAGTTGCTTCTGCATCGAAAAGGTCAGCCGCCCGCCGGAGGCGACCGCCGCGGTGCGCACCCATTCGCGCACCGGGCGGCGCGAGCCAGCTTCGATCAGGACCTCGCCGGATTTCTCCCCCTGGCGCACGCGCACGTACGCGCCGGCGATCAAACCTTTGGCGGCATACCATTCGCTCAGGCCAAACACGTAGCGCTGCGGGCGGACGACCCAACCCGGGACACGGCTGCCGTTCTCAGCATCCACGAACTCGAAACGGATGCGCGGCGCCTCGTAGGCGGTGGGAAAGAGCCGCGCCAGGCGCGTGGTCAGCGGCAACGCCCCCACCCGCCAATGCGGATAGCTCAGGGTCAGGCTGACTTCGGTTTCGTCTTGAGCCGGTTCAACCGCCGGCCCCCACTCATCTTCGAGTTGGCGTTCGAGGCGACGCAGAGGTTCGATGAGACCTGAGGCGTCGTATTCCACCGGTTCGTAGGCCAGGCGTCGCGGGGGGAAAACAACTTCGGTCGGCTCCAGCCGGCGCAAGAACCACAGGGTTTGGCCCGCGGGGCCTACCTCGTCAAAGCGATCGTCTTCTTGCAGCGCATATTCGAGCGAGAAGGCGCCCAGTCTCGGATCGATGTTATTGGGCAACACGACGTGCTCGAGCAGCGCCGGCGTGGGCAGCGGCCCGCCGCCGGCCACGTCGAGCACGGCCTCGGCCAGGTTGAGATGCCCCGGGCTGATGTCCGCCAGCAAGGCACGCGGGAACCAGCGACCGGCAATGCGCACGATCTCGCCCAGGCCTCCCAGCCGAGACTCGAGGGCCTCGGAAATACTCCCCCCGTGGTCGCGCAGTACGTCCTCAGCGGAAAGGCTTTGCGGGTTGGCCAGCGACTCGAGGGAGATCGCATTCAACTTGTGAGTCGGCAGTCCGGCGGCAAACTCCCGCTGGGTGCTGTCCATTTGCACCTGAATCACCTCGAACGCCCCCAGCTCCGGGTTATTCCCGGGGCGCACGGCGCTCACCCGCCCGCGCGCGAATCCCAACGCCGGAAAGGCCAGCTCGTCGCCCACCTGGAAGCTCGTCTTGGGTTGATAGATCTTCTGACTGGCGCTCAGGTTGGCGCGGCGGCGCGCCTCCCGCTGCAAGCGGTCGCGTACCACCGCTTCCGCCATGGCCTGGGAGGTCAGCGGCACGCCCGCTTCGAGGAGCAGGTTGTTGATCAGTTCGATGTCACTGTCGCTGACGGTGAAGCTCTCGCCCCACCCTTCGGGGGCGCCGAGATGGCGATCGGTCACGAGATCCTCGAGGCAATGGTCCGGCGTTGGCTCATTTGGCCTGTCGATGAGCGGCTCATTATACCGCGGGAAAACACCGGCGCAAGCCGTGGCCGGCCATGCTTGCACAATCGATGCATCCGGAATATCATCCGTGCGTCCGACCAATCGCATGACACTTGCCGACCTCCCTCCGCCCGACTCCGACCTGCGCTGTCCGCACTGCGGGTCGTCCGTCCCTTTCGGGCAGCGCAACTGCCCCGAATGCGGCGTGGACCTGCTGCTGGCGGCCGACCTGATTTTCCGCCAGCGGCTGAGCGAGGTGCACGCCGCACCGCCCGCCTCGCCCTCGAGCGCTGAAGAGCTTGTTCCCCGCCTTGGCGACGCGCTCATTCACGAGGGTCTGCTCAGCCCCGAGCAACTGGACCGCGCCCTCGCCACCCAAAGCGAGGCGGCGGCGCATGGGACGGCGCGCCGGCTGGGGGAGGTGTTGGTCGAGCAGGGGCTGCTCAGCCACGGCGATCTGGATCGTGTCGTGGCCCGCCAAATCGCTCAGTTGCAGCGCGCGCTGCAGGCCGCCAACCTGACCCTCGAGGAGCGCGTACGCGAGCGCACCGCGGAGCTGACCCGCGCTCTTGAGCGCCTCTCGGAGTTGAACCAGCTCAAGGCGAACTTCGTGGCCAACATCTCACACGAGTTGCGCACCCCGCTGGCGCACATCGTGGGTTACGCGGAGTTGTTCGGTGACCAGGCCCTTGGGCCGCTGACACCGGACCAAGCCAACGCCATGCAGGTGATGCAGCGCGCCTCCCAGCGGCTGCAAGTGCTGATCGAGGATCTGATTCAATTCGCGGGCGCGTCGCAGGGGGCCATTTCGCTGCAATTGTCGGCGGAGGCGCCAGCCGGCTTGGTACAGGAGGCCTACGATAGGCTTTCCGCCCACGCCGGACCCAACGCGGCCGCGGTGGAACAAGAAATCACCGGCGACCTGCCCGACGTGCGCGTCGACCACTCAAAGATCGTGTGGGTGCTCACCCAATTGCTCGACAACGCGGTTAAGTTCACCCTCCCGCCGGGGCGGGTAACGATCCGCGTTTCGCGGGATACCTCCTTCGTCCGCTTCGAAGTGACCGATACCGGCATCGGTATCCCTCAGGCGCGCCTGGGGGAAATCTTCGAGCCGTTCCACCAACTCGACGGATCGGCCAACCGCCGCTACGCCGGCACCGGGCTCGGCCTGGCGCTGGCTCGACAGATCATCGAAGCCCACGGAGCGCGATTCGATGTGCGCAGCCAGGAGGGCATGGGATCGGTCTTCGGGTTCATGTTGCCGGCTGATGCCCCGGCCGAGGGCGCAGGTCCGAGCCCGGAAAAGGCCGCGCAGTCCGCCGCCCCACGCAGCCCGAGCACGTGACGCGCGGCGCAGGCCAGGGAGGCAAGGATGCCCAGCTACACCGACCCGAAAGGCAAGGTCTTCACCGCCGTCGTCCACAAGCGAGCCGTGGCCGCCAGGATCCAAACGCCCTCCCACCTTATCGAGGGCACCCTGCACGTTCACCCGGACGATCGCGTGTCCGATGAACTTAATCGCGACGAGCCCTTTCTGGCCGTGACGGATGCGCGCATGCTCGGCAACGACGGGCGCGAGGTGGACCGCATCCCATTCATCTCCATTAACAAGAAGCACATCATCTGGTTGGCTCCCTCCGAGAGTGGCGCTGAGGAGGAGGGCAAGCCATGACCCCGCGACCCGCCCCGGCCGGTGCTCCCCTTAGCCTCGACGAAATCACGCGCCTCGAAACCTGGCTGCGCGAGCAGGTGCAGGCCAATCAGGATCCGAAAACCGGCCCCGGCTTTGCGCGCGAACTCGGGGCGCGCGATATTCTGGCCCAGGCCTACAGCCAGACGCGGCTGACGCTAAGCGATACCCGGCGCGAGGAGCTCTTTGGGCGGGTGATGATGTCGCTCTTCGGGCTGGGGCCGTTGCAGCCGCTCATGGAGGACTCAGGGGTCAACGAGATCCTGGTCAACAGTCCGGGCACTGTCTTCGTCGAGCGCAAAGGAAGGCTGGAGATGGTGCCGGTTGCGTTCGAACGCGCCGAGTACATCCAAGTTCTGATCGATCGCCTGCTCTACTCGATCGGCCTGCATGCAGATGCCTCCAACCCTTTAGTCGAAGCTCGCCTGGCCGATGGCTCGCACGTGAACGTGGCCGTGCCGCCGGCCGCCGTGGATGGACCGTCCCTGGTCATCCGCAAGTTGTCGCGCGAGCGGCTGACCGTCGAGAATCTGGTGGCGCTCGGCACGCTCACCCAGAACATGGCGGAGTTCCTGCGTGCCTGCGTCACGGCACGTCTCAACATCCTTGTGGCCGGCGGTCCCGGTTCCGGCAAGACGACGTTGCTCAGCGCGCTCGCCGCGTGCGCTCACTCTTCCGACCGAATTCTCGCGATAGAGGAAACCAGCGAGATGCAAATAAGCCACCCGCACCTGTTGCGTCTGGAAGGGCGGCTGCCCAATGCGGAAGGCCGGGGAGCGATCACCATAAGCGATTTGATCCGCAACGGGCTGCGTATGCATCCGGACCGGATCGTGGTCGGTGAATTGCGCGGCCCCGGAGCGATCGACCTCTTGGAAGCGATGAACACCGGCCACGAGGGCTGCCTGTTCGCCCTGCAAGCCAACACGCCGCGCGAGGCCACCGCGCGCCTGGAAACTCTCTGCCAGATGGCTGGCGGAGCGATCGCCGCGCGCGTGATCCGCGAGCAGATCACCACGGCCGTGGATATGGTCGTGCAGATCGCCCGCCTGCGCGATGGGACGCGCAAGCTCTCAGGCATCACCGAAATCGCCGGCATGGAGGGCGACGCGATCGTCCATGCGGACGTCTTCCGCTTCATTGAAGAGGGTCTGAATCCGCAAGGCAAGGTGACCGGCCAACTGCGGCCCACCGGCCAGCGGCCGTTCTTTGCGGCTCGCCTTGAGTCCGTCGGCTACCGGCTGCCGGTCGTCCTGGGCAGCCAGGGCGATACCATCTCGGTCCGCATGCGTTAGCGGGTGGCGGCCAGCGATCTGGGTCCGGCCATGGAGCGCTGGGTGACCAGGGCCTCTTGGCAGTCCGCGTTCGAGACTGCGACCTGTGTT
>MGOA01000056.1 GCA_001796965.1 Chloroflexi bacterium RBG_16_64_43 | reverse complement strand
CGCGCACAGCATCGAGCGCGTTCCGGCGCCGGAGGCCATGCAGGTCTATCGTCGTCAACGCGGCATGGACTTCGGCAAGATTGACTTTGTCATGCGGGATGGGGAGCCGGTCGTTCTGGATGTCAATCGCACGCCGGCACTGCGAGCCGAGACGCTGGCGGGCGAGATCGGCATCACACTCGCGGGAGGGCTTCAGACGCTCGAAAGTGCGCCAATGGACCCCCCTCCGGCCGATGCTTGATGGCGCTCCGCGCCGCGCGCTTGACCTCCCGTCAGGCTCATAGCGCAACCCCGATTCGCTCACGAAGGCGTTGGCTACTCCACCCACGCCTCGCATCCACCGGAGGAGCTCCGCGCCCAGCCCCAGGCCTCGGCCGCCGTCCAGGCTTCCCCCCCGCCAGCTACCAGCACCCCCTCCTCGACGATGATGGGTGCCCCGCGATCGAGCGAGCAAACTGCCTCTCTGTGACCGTTGACAAGGACATAACAGCGCTGTAGAATAACTGTAGCCATTTCCGCTACAGACAAAGGGCCAGCCCATGGATTTCGTCCCATATCGACTTCTGCGCAATCAGCCGGGTCAAGTGCGCGAACGCTTGGCCGAACACGGCCAGTTGGTCATCACCAACGAGGGTCAGCCGATCGCCTTGATGGTGAGCGTCGATGGCTCCCACCTGGAGGAATTGGTTGTCCTTCTGGCTCGGGTGCGTGCTCAATTGTCGGTCTCACAGATGCGGCGTGAAGCGCGCGCGCGCGGACTCGATCAACTCGACGAGCGATGGATTCAGCGCGAAATCCGTTCCGCTCGAAAGCCACGTCCACGCTAGATGCGCATCGTTCTCGACACCAATGTCTTGGTGGCGGGCCTGCTCTATGCTCGCCGCCCGCCGGGAAGGGTGCTCGATCTCGTCCTTGGCGGATCGGTGGTTCTCTTGTGGGACGACCGACTTCTGGGGGAATACGCCGACGTTCTCGCACGTCCCAAGTTCGCATTTGCCTTGGCTGATGTCAACGCGTTACTCGATTATGTGAGGCTGGCGGGCGAGTTCACGGTCGCTCAACCCCTCAATCTGCCTCGGCAGATCAAGGTGCCCGATCCCCAGGATCTACCCTTTGCCGAGGTGGCCGTCGTCGGCCGTGCCGACGCCCTGGTAACCGGCAACGCTCGACACTTCGCATTCCTTCCCCGATTCGGAATTCAAGCGCTGACCCCCGCCGCATTCCTTCTTCGCTGGCAGGAGGACGCCTCGCGGGGTCGCGCTTGATGCGCGCGCAATGACCCGAGCGCTATCTCAGACCCTCCGATGGTGCTCGGCATCAGGGCACAGCCAAGCGCGGCACCCACATATTGATTGAAACCATGAAACACGCCCCCGCCAACGCCGCTGGCAACGCTAGGATTGCACACGCAAGCGCCTGCCAGAGGCGGATATCCGCAAGGGCTGCCAAGGTGAGGCTTGTGAGGACCAACAGATAGGTTGGAAAAAAGGCCTGTGCCAAAAGCGTTGGTGCGCCCGCGATGCCAATCCCAAGGCCGAAATCGATGCAGGCCTGATAGAGGCAGAGAGTGACCACGAGCGTTCCCTCGTTCATCGTGCCACGGGCCTTGAAGAGGCGTATGGCCAAGAACTCGGCCAAGGCGGCGATCAGAAAAGCAATCATCGGCGTCCAAATGGCGGTTACCATGAGCGAGAGGGACACGGTCGGCGCTAGAGAAGGGAGAGAGGCGAGCGAAGAAGCGACCAGCACGGTCATCACAGCGGTTAGAAGCGAGTCACCCGCACATCCAGCCCCCCGTTCCGCGAGAGCACGAATCGTCCGCTGGTGTGGTACCACAAACACACTCAGCGTTTGCCAGAGCCATCCGCGGGCAGATCGAAGCACCAAGATCTCCATCTGGCGGGTTGTGCAATGCGCCCTACCTCGGTTCTACTCCACCCACGCCTCGCACCCACCGGAGGAGCGCCGCGCCCAGCCCCAGGCCTCGGCCGCCGTCCAGGCTTCCCACCCGCCAGCTACCAGCACCCCCTCCTCGACGATCACGGGCGCCCCTCGATCGAGCGGGCAATCTACCTCGCGCCAGCCCTCCGCCAGCACAAAAGGCGCAGGCAGCAATCGACGCAGCAGATCCTCTGGAAGGTAGTTCGCCTCGCCCGGCGTCGGATGATATCCAGCCAGCAGATTCCCCTCGCCATTCGGGAATCGCCCCCAGGCAATATCGGCCCAGTGTGCCTTGCCATATTCGAGGCCGTCAACGATCTCTCCTTGCGGACCGAGCAGCCACACCCCATCTCCGTTCTCGCCGAGCGAGATCTTGGTCTTGGTACGGAAGAAGGCGCGGTACTCATGAGGGCGGAGGATCACGCCCTGGGGGAAGGTGTGCGGCGCGCTACCTGCGTGCAGCCGATCGTCCAGGCTCCATCCTCCCAGGTCAATCCCATCCAGCCCGGCGTTGTAGAGTTCGATGAACTCGTCATCCACATCGCGCTCGCCGTCATCATTCCAATCGCGCGAGGTCTTCGGCAGGAACTCGTTGATCACCACCCGACCTGGAATGGGCGAGGGCGTCGGCGTCGGGCTGAGCACGCTGTTCACGCGGCGGGGTGTGCCGCGGATGGGGTTGCCTTCCGCGTCGCGTCCGTTCTTCACCCAGCCGGTGTTGCCCGCCCAGGCGGGATCCGATTCGCTAGTCACATTCAGCCGTTCCATGCTTCTGTAGTCGGGCGAGGCTGAGCCGGCGGGCCACATGCCTCCGCCCGGGTTGGCGGTGTCTACCACGTGCCCGGTCGGGTCAATCAGTTGTAGCTGCTCGCCCTCGTTCGAGAGCCCACCGCCATAGAGCTTATCCGAAGTGATGTCGCTGACCGTGCCTTCATCGGTACGCTCGAGCAGATAGAAGCCTCCGCCCGCGATGCTTCCCGCGAGGCTCACCTCCAGGTCACCCCCGTCGGCCAGCCGCCACCCTTCGAGAGCGATCGCATTGAGCCCTGGATTGAAAAGCTCAATCCACTCGTCGCTGGAGGAGGCCAGCGTGCCGCTCCACGCCACCTCGTTGATCACCACCGCATGCGCAGCGGCTTGGGTCACGGTCGAGCTGGGAGTCGGCGAGTGGGTTGGCGTCGAGCTGGGCGTGGCTGTCGCGCTGGCGGTCGGGGTGGAAGTGGTGCTGGGTGTGGGAGTTGGGCTGGGGGTGCCGGGCGGCGTAGGGGTTGGCGTTAAGGAAGGCGTTCGCGTGCGGCTGGGCGTGCGCGTAGGGGTGGGTGCGGCGCAATGGCCGGAGAAGGGCATGCGCGGAGTGCCATGGATCGCGTAGCCGCCCGCGTCGTGCCCGTTGCGGTGCAAGCCGTCGTTCGTGCACCACGCGCCGTCGCTTTCCGGTCCGCCCGAGGTACGCTCCATCGAGGCGTAGTCCGGTGCGCTGGAGCCGGCCGGCCATTCGCCGCCAGTGCCATTGGCCGTGTCGATCAGCGCACCCGAGGGATCGAGCAGGAGCAGCCGCTCGCCCGAATTCGAAAGCCCGCCGGTGTAGATCAAGTCCGCAGCGATGTCGCTCACGGTTGCATCATCGGTGCGCTCCAGCAGAAAGTAGCCCTGCCCTCCGATGCAGCCATGAAGCCGGAAATCCAGATCACCGGAATCCGTGAGCCTCCAATCCTCCAGACAGATGCGGTCGTCGCCCGGGTTGTAGAGTTCGATCCACTCGTCGCTCGCGGACGCGTGCGTCCCCGCCCAGGCCACCTCGCTGATGATCACTGCGCGGGAGGGGAAAGGCGTGGCGCTCGGCGTGAGGCTGGCACTGGGTGAAGGGGTGGGGGTTTGTGTATCGGTGGCGGTGAGGGTCTCGGTCGGCGAGGGCGGCGAGCTCGGCTCAAGCGTGGGCGTCTCAGTGGACGCGGGAGTTGCACTGGCTTCGGTCGTCTCGCTGGGCGCGTCGGTCACAGAGGGTGTTTCGCTGGCGAGCGGTTCGGTTGCAGTTGGGGTCAAGGTATCGGCGGGCGGGGGGTCGGAGGGTGTGAGGGTGGGCGTATCCGGGAAGGGCGTGTCGCCGGGGAGGGGTGTGTCGGTTTCCGATTGCCAGGCTGCGGCCGGGATCGCCCGCGGATGGAGGAGGCCCAGCGCGAGAACGAAAAGGCCAGCCGATGCGAGTGCCACTCGCATGCGCTGGCCGCGCGCGACGCTCTTGACGCCCCCTTGCGTCATCGCTCCCCCTGGGGGGAATCATACAGCAGGTGGGGTCAGGCCGTCATCACCCGAGTACATCGCGGATGAGAAAGGGATGCGAGCGACATCCGTCCGATCCAGGGTTGAGTGTTCGATGCTGCCGGTAGGCGGAGGCGCGAGTCGTGAGCGAAGAACTTGCCAGCTCGGTGGTGCGCCCACCGCCGGCACGCCCGCTAGCCTTCTCGCTCCACATCGGGTTCGCCTTTGTCACTGGCTTGCACGGCTCGATCGGCAGAGGCTCTCCAATTCGCAATCCCCTCACCGGTTGTTGCGCCCATCGCTTCCTTGACCCGCGCGTAGACCTCGAGCCGGGCCAGTTTGAACCAATGGTAGTGGCGCGACTCGCATCCGTCAAAGTCGCGCGCCGACAGACGGAACTCAAGTCCTTCCGGCTTCGGGACTCCCAGCTCGCGAAGCGCTCCCCCGAGCATCCCATCCGCCGTCAGCCAGGTGAGGCTCGAGCGGATGCTGGAACGAGTGCCGAGCGGACGACCATCGGCGACCCATACCTCATAGGCCGGCCACACACTGCGCGCCAGGAAGATCAGGGCTCCCCGCAGCACACGGGGTGGGTATCTGTAGCGAACTTGTTCGATATGCAGCGTTGTTTGGTACGCGACCAGCAGGACAAGGTCCTGCGCGCCGCCCACCGTGGTCCGGCGGCGGTCCGCCGCCCATGTCCGCGCCGCAAATGCCCGCAGGGCAGGAGAGGTTGCCAACCCGGCATCCTCGAGAAGCTCTGCGTCCGGCGTGGGCGAGGCGAGTTGATCCAATAAACCCCCAAACACCTTCGCTGTTGCCAGGTAACTTGCAAGGTTCATAGCTTTCCCCCTCCCTTCATCGAAGATTCTGTGAAAAGTGCAATTCCCCATTGGTGCGCGAGGCGTGGTCGGCTAGTCTTAAGTCATGTTTCAAGGTCGGCCGCGTGAAGAGAATGTCGCCCTGCGTTGGAGGTCCGACCCGCCAAGGTTCCCTCGGCTGGGCATTGACGGTGGACCTTCCGCCCCCCGATCGGGGGTCGAGGGCGCGACGGCGACCACTCTGGAGGCGGACACCTTGTTCAGACCCTGGTGAGGCGAGACCCTCGCCTCACCAGGACGGCAGGAGGACCCGCACACGATAGCTGGCGCACACACGTTGGAGGTCCGTCCTGATCGTTCCGTAACCCGCCAAACGTTTGAAGCCATGCACTTGATCGTACGGGTTGCCCAGGCATCCCCCTTGCGGGGTAGAAGGAGGTCGACAGCGACAAGAGTAGTACGTGGCGAGGCACGTCCCCCTGCCGTCTGAGCGCCCGGCGGCAGGCAGCATCGCCGGGGCATTTGCCGCTTCTCCCGGTCGTG
>MGOA01000055.1 GCA_001796965.1 Chloroflexi bacterium RBG_16_64_43 | reverse complement strand
GCGCGCTCTCAGCGAGGGCGACATGGCCGAAGTCCAACGCTGCCTGGGGCGGCCCTTCACCCTCACGGGGCAAGTAGTCCATGGCGCACAACGAGGAGCGACGCTCGGCTTCCCCACAGCGAATGTGGCCGTGTGGGAGGCGCGGGCGGTGCCCGCGCGCGGCGTGTACGCCACGTGGGCCGAGGTGGGCGCGCGCCGCCTGGCGAGCGTCACCAACATCGGTGTGCGCCCGACCTTCGCCGGCCAGCCCGAGGGACAAGTGGTCGAGACCCACATCCTCGATTTCGATGAAGACCTCTACGGTCAGCCGCTTACGGTGAGCTTCGTCGCTCGGCTGCGGGCCGAAGCCAAGTTCGCCGGCGTGGAGGCCCTGCTGCAGCAAATTCGGGCGGATGTCGAGCAGACACGCATACTCCTGCGAAGCATGAGCTGATCGTGGCGAGCCTTGGGGGCCGCACCCCGGCGTCTCGGCCGGCGCGCGAACCGGGGTCCTCCAGCCAAGGACTGTCGGAGAGGGAGGTGCCATGAGTGGGCAGGACCGGCGCGTCTATCTTTTGAGTCCGCGAACGCTTTCCCCAGAGACCATCGCCGTCGCCTTTGCCAAGACCTCCCGCTCGCCGGAGTCCTTCGACGTGATCGCCTCCGCGCTCAGCGAGGAGGCCTCGGCTCAATTCCACGAACGGTGGGTGGTTGGGTACGGCCACGCCTCGGTGGCCGAACACGCCGTTTTGCACATCGCGCTCGAAAACATCTCGCGCCTGGCCATCGAATGCATCGAGTCCAACCGTTTGGCCTCCTATACCGAGAAGAGCACGCGCTACCAGATGTGGGATCGCACCGCCTTCGTCGTGCCTGCGGAAATCCGCAACGCATCGCTCGGGAACCTGTATCGTCAGACGTGCGAGCTTCTGCTCGATACCTACTTGGCGTCGCTCGCACCTCTTAGGAAGGTGGCCCAATCTGCATTCCCGCGGGAGGACGGCGAAAGCGAGGCGCGCTGGGACGGCCGGATCCGTTCGCGCTACGTGGATGTGGCGCGCTACCTCTTACCTAGCGCGGTCTTTGCCAACGTTGGAGTGACCCTCAACGCGCGCTCGCTCGAGCATGCCATTCGCAAGATGCTCTCCCACCCCTTGGCCGAGGTGCGCGACATTGGCGAGGACGTACGCCGAGTGGCCCTGCAGGAGGTGCCGACCCTCGTCAAATACGCCCAGGCCAGCCCGTACCTCAGCCGGCTGGCGCAGACGAAGCCGGGACCCGTGAAGGACGACGCCTCGGGTGGGGCCAATTCGGAGGCCCTCGGCCCGGCGGGCGGAGTGTTCCTGCGTCATGCGGATGCAGCCGCAGAAGCGCGCGCGCTGGCGGCGGCCGTCGTGCGTACTGAAGGTCTGGCCTACTCGCAGGCGCTGCGTGCGATGGAGAATTCACCTGAGAGGCGCCGCGCCGCCGCGCAGGACTTGCTAGGGGAGATGGGACAATGGGACCATCCCTCGCGCGAGCTTGAGCATGTGACCTACTCGGTCGAAGTGGTGGCCGACCAGGGAGCCTACTTTGAAGCCAAGCGCCACCGCATGCTCAGCCTGACCAGCGCGCCGCTCACTTGCGAGCTGGGCTATGTCACCCCGCGTTGGATGGCCGAGGCCAATCTGCTCGAGAGCTATCGCCGGGCCATGGACGCAGCGCGCGGCGCCTATCAGAAGATCGCCCACGAGAACCCGGCCCTCGCGGGGTACGTCGTTCCTAACGGGTATTTGCGTCGGTTCCTGATGACTCTCAACCTGCGAGAGGTTTATCATTTGTGCGAGCTGCGGGCCCGCCCCAATGCGCACTTCGCAATGCGGGTCGTCGCACTGCACCTCGCCGAACTCGTGCGCCAGGTTCATCCCCTGCTTGGCAGCTGGATGCGCCTTGAGGACTTGCCCGACTGGGAATCTCTGGAGGCCGACTACTTCCTGCAATCTTGACTCTGGAGTCAGACCCGCGGGCCGTATGGCATGCCTAGCAGACATAAGCGGGCGAGGCCTCCGCCGAGGAGACCTCGCCCGCTGCTTATTGCGCCTGTCCGACGACCGGCTCGCGCCGGGCCTATGCCCCCTGCCCGCTTACTTCGGCGAGCGCGAGGAGATGTACTTGACCGCCTCACCGACGGTCGTGATCTTCTGCGCATCCTCGTCGGAGATTTCGGCGCCGAACTTCTCCTCGAAGGCCATGATCAATTCCACCAAGTCGAGCGAGTCCGCACCCAGGTCCTCGCGGAAGCGTGCGGTTTCAGTGACCTTTTCTGACTCGACGCCCAACAGCTCCGCAATGATCGCGCGAACGGATTCAAACGTGGCTTCTGCCATCAGAGTATCCTCCCTTGTGCGTGCCCCACTGCCGAGATCTGTTCCGGGAACGCTAGATAGTGTATCTCTCGGGTCCAGGTGGTCGACTGATTCTAAGCGCATGCGCGGTCCGGGTCAAGGACGGGCCGCGCTGTTTGACACCCCTCCGACCGGCTGGTAACATGCACCGGATAACTGTTTAAGGAACACCAAGCCATGCCCGAAGTTGCGCCAACCGCCTCGCGCAAGGCGGATCACATCCGTATTAATCTCACGCAAGACGTACAATCCGGGCTGAGCACGGGCCTGGAACGCTATCGCTTTGTGCATCAAGCACTGCCGGAGCGCGGCCTGGAAGAGGTGGACTTGAATACCGTCTTCCTGGGCCATGGATTGCGTGCGCCTTTGCTTATCTCCTCGATGACCGGCGGGACTGACCAGGCCCAAGCCATCAACCGCGTTCTGGCCGAGGCAGCCGAACGCGCAGGCATCGCCATCGGCCTGGGTTCACAACGTGTGGCGCTCGAGGACGAACGCGCTGCCGGCTCCTTTCAGGTTCGCGATGTTGCCCCCAAGACCATGCTGCTGGCCAATCTGGGCGCGGTCCAACTCAACCATGGGGTGGGTGTGGCGGAGTGCCAGAGGGCGGTTGACATGATCCGCGCCGATGCATTGATTCTTCACCTCAACGCTTTGCAGGAGGCGCTCCAGCCGGAAGGCAACCACGATTTCTCAAACCTGCTGGCGAAAATCGGCCAGGTGTGTCGAGCCCTGCCCGTCCCGGTCGTCGTCAAGGAAGTCGGTTGGGGGATCTCGGCCAAGGTGGCTCTCTGGCTGGCTGAGGCGGGCGTGGCGGCGGTAGACGTCGCCGGTTCGGGCGGCACCTCCTGGTCGCAGGTTGAGATGCATCGCACCAGCGACCCGGACCTGGCTCGTTTGGCAGGCGACTTTGTCGACTGGGGAATTCCCACCGCCGAGGCTTTGGCGCAATGCCGCGCCGAGCTGCCCTCCCTGCCGTTGATCGCCTCCGGTGGAATTCGCAACGGAGTCGAAGCCGCCAAGTGCATCGCCCTCGGCGCCAATCTGGTGGGCAGCGCCCAACCCTACCTCAAGGCGGCCTCCATGTCGCTGGAGGCCGCTATCAAGGCGATTGACCTCATGGCCCAGGAACTGCGTATCGCCATGTTCGCCGTTGGTGCGGGCTCGGTAGCAGACCTGCGTCACGCTCCCCTGATCAGAGAATAAACCGAATGAGCCTAGTGCACGAGATGCTGCCTGCCGTCGAACAGGAGCTGCGCGAGGCCGTCCAGCGCTGCGGCTCGCGCATGGGGCCGGACCTTGTGGAGATGGTGACCTATCACATGGGCTGGACCGGACCGGGCGCGGGCCCGGAGGCGACGGGCAAGCGCATCCGGCCGGTTCTGACGCTGCTCGCCTGCGGCGGCGTGTGCGGCGATTGGCGTCCGGCGCTCCCGGTGGCCGCCTCAGTGGAGTTCATTCACAACTTCTCGCTGATGCACGACGACATCCAAGACGAAAGCCCGACTCGACGGGGCCGCGAAACGATATGGAAGCGCTGGGGCGCTGCGCAGGCAATCAATGCGGGGGATGCGCTGTTCGCGGCCGCCTCGCTGGCGACTTTGGAGGCTCAGCGCGAGGACCTTGCGCCGGCCACGCGGGCCGAAGTGCTCTTGGTGCTCAGCCGTGCCTGCCTGGAATTGACCTATGGTCAGTTCCTCGACCTGGACGCCGAAGACGCGGCCGAGGCTTCAATTGACACCTATTGGCAGATGGTGCGGGCCAAAACCGGCGCGCTAGTCGCCGCTGCGTGCCTGGCCGGAGGCGTGGCCGGCGGAGCCTCCGCCGAGCAAGCGGAAGCTTTGGCGGAGTTCGGGCTGCACCTCGGGTTCGCATTCCAGGTTCGGGACGACGTGCTCGGGCTGTGGGGAGACCCGGCGGTGACCGGCAAATCGGCGACCACCGACCTCCAGAGCCGCAAGAAGAGCCTGCCGATCGTATTCGGCCTTGAGCGATGTCTGGAGTTTCGGGGGTTGCTTGCCGAGCCGTTCACCGCCGCGCAGGTCCCGCGCATGTTGGCGTCGCTCGAGGCGTGCGGCGCGCGTGCATTCGCGCTGGCCGAGGGGGCGCGCATGACTGAACGCGCTTATGCGGCCGTCGGGCGTGCTGCTCTCCTCCCCGAATACGACTCGGCGCTCCGAGAGATGACGGCCTCGCTGTTGACCCGCGATAGGTAGTCCGCTCGCACGGGTCAGACAAAGCGGACGAAAACCTGGTTGGCCAGCAGGCGACCGTGTTCCGTCAGCCGCAGCCGGTTCGGTCGCACCTCTCGTTCGATCAGCCCTTGCGCAAGGAGTTCATCAATCTCGGGGCCGAAACGCCCATCGGGCGATACGCCAAACCTTTGCGTGAAGTCTTCGACGGGCACACCTTCCTCGGTAAGCCGCATCCCCAGCCACATCGATTGACGCATGGCCTCGTCGTTCGAGAGTAACTCGCTGCGCGCCACCGCGCGTGAGAGGGGCCAGTTACGCCCCGGCCCCGCATTCATGCGGCGGATGTAGGTTGCGGGGGCGAGGACGTTGGAGTATCTGCGGCCGTTCACGTATCCGTGCGCCCCGGCCCCTACCCCAAAGTACGGCAGGTTGCGCCAGTACTGAAGGTTGTGCCGGCTTGCGAAGCGCCACGCGTCGGGACCCGCTGGGCGGCGCGCCCAATTGGATACTTCATATTGGGCGAAGCCATTCCGCGCCAGACGCTCGCCCGCCTGCTCATACATATCTGCCGCCAGGTCGTCGTCCGGTGCGGCAACCCGCCCGGCACGCACTTCGCGACGTAAGGGCGTCCCATGTTCGAGGGTAAGGGCGTAGAGGGAAAGATGGTCGGGGTCGAGATCGAGGACGCACTGAAGCGTCTGCTCCCAGGTATCGAGCGTTTGACCCGGAATTCCATAAATCAGATCCAGGCTCAGATTGGCAAGACCGGCGGCGCGCGCGGCGCGGACACTCGAGACGACCCGTTCGATCCCGTGCTCGCGCTCGAGCACAGCCAATTCGGCGGGGTGAATAGACTGGACGCCCAAACTGAGGCGATTGACCCCCAGGAGTAGCAACTCCGCAAGGTATCGCTCCGTCAACCCGTCGGGGTTGGCCTCCAAAGTGAACTCCGCCTCGGCCTCGATCGAGAAAGAGTGACGGATGGTCCCGATCAGAACGCCCGCCTGATGGGTAGTGAGCAACGAGGGAGTCCCTCCGCCAAAGAAGAGGCTGTGCAGGCGGGGCCGGTCGCCTTGACTGCCGACCTCGCGAATCTCCTTCGACAAGGCCTCGACGTAGTTTGGAATGAGGGAGTCCAGGCCGCTGTAGGTGTTGAAATCGCAGTAACCACAGCGGTGCCGGCAGAATGGGATGTGCACGTACAGGCTGTGCATGCGGCAAGTCTACCACCCGATTGCGGCCACCTCGCGCGATTCTTCAATCGTATGCAAAGTGCAGCGTAGACTGTGCTAAACTTGCTTGTTTGTGCGATGAGCCCCAGTAGGCCTGGCGCGGACGCCCGTCCCGCCACGTCCTGGGGCGCGAAGCATTCGGCACGAATCTCGCCGCCGGCGGAGCGTGCAGATCGCAGCCGGACGGCACGAAAGGCATCGATGGACGAGGTCACTCTTATCGTCGGGCTTGGCAATCCCGGCCGCGAGCACTCCACGACGCGCCACAACGTGGGGTTTCGCGCCGTGGATCACCTGGCGCACAGCTTGGCCATCTCCTTCTCGCGCCAACGATTCGAGGCGTTCGTTGCGAGTGGAATACACCTCGGCCGCAAAGTGATCCTGGCTAAGCCTCAGACGTACATGAACCTGAGCGGCGGATCCGTCGCGGCGTTGGTGCGCTTCTTCCACGTTCCGCTCGAGAACCTCCTGGTGTGCGCGGACGACATCGATCTGCCGCTGGGGACCTTGCGACTGCGTCCATTTGGCGGTTCGGGCGGTCATCGAGGACTGCGCTCGATCATTACCGCGCTCGGCAGCCAGTCGTTTCCTCGCCTGCGCATTGGAGTGAGCCGCCCGCCGGGGGTGATGGTGGCGGCCGACTACGTTCTGCAGGACTTCGATCACCAGGAGCAGACGGAGGTGGCCGCGGTCATTGTGCGTGCGAGCGACGCGTTGCACACTGTTCTCGAACATGGGCTCGACGCGGCAATGACTCGATTCAACGGCGACCTGCGGACCGCGGCGGGGGGCAACGAGTGAATCTGAGCGGGCTGCTCCCGCCCATTGAGCAGCTGGCGGCATTCGAAGCCACGGTGGCGCACATCCAGACGGCGGGTTCGAGTACATCTCGCCCCGCCGGAGCGGCGTCCCTCGGGTTGCTGCGCGCCGCACGCCCTGCGCTTGTGGGTGCATTGGCCGCGCACTGGCCGGCGCCCGTGTTCGTTCTGGTGGCCCGCAACGAGCGCGCGCTTTCCATGCGCGACGACGTCGCGGCCTGGAACCCGCAAGCGCGCGTGCTCAACTTCGCCGAGCCCGCCACCCTGTTCTATGAACCCCTGCCCTGGGGTCCTCGCACGATTCGCGAACGCCTGGCCACGCTGGCGTCACTCGCAGATTACAGTCTGCCTGCGCGTGAGCCGCGCCCCCCGCTGGTTGTGGTCGCCTCGCTGCGCGCCTGGATGACCCCCACCTTGCCGCAGCAGGACTTCCTGCGCGCCTGCCGCCAGCTGACGCCCGGTGGGGCGGCCTCGCTCGAAAGCCTGGTCCGCACTTGGACGGAGGTCGGCTATGTGCATGAGCCCTTCGTCCTCGAGCCGGGGCAATTCAGTCGGCGCGGCGGGATCCTTGACGTGTGGCCGCCTGCCGAACCTTCCCCAGTGCGGATCGAGTTCTTCGGCGGCGAAATCGACACCCTGCGACGATTCGACCCGGGGACTCAACGATCGACCGAGAAGATCGGCGCGGTGAGGGTGGCACCTGCGCGCGAGGTGCTCGAGCGCGACCTCGCCGCGCGCCGCGAGGCTGCACCCTCCGATTGGCCGGCGGTCAACCTGGACCCCGAGAGCACGGAGGCGCCCCTCGCGCCGGGCCCCGAGTTCTACGCCCCGTGGGTCTACCCGCCGGCCGGCGTGTTGGATCATCTCCCGCCCGGCGCGCTGTTAGTCTTCGACGACTACCAGGAGGCAGAAGACACCGCGGCCGAATGGGAGACACAGGCGCTTCAATTGCGCGCCGAGGCAGAGGCCGCCGGATGGTTGAATGCGCGAGCACCGCTGGCTCATCTTACATGGGATCACCTTCGCGAGGCGACGGAATCGCATGCGACGCTTGTGCTGGCCTCTTACCCTGAGGCCGCCGTGCAGATCCCGTTGGGCGAGGCCTTCTCGCCGGGGCCCCGCTTCGGTGGGCAAATCAAACCCTTGCTCGATCACCTCGAGCAATTGGCGGCTTCATCCGCGCGCACCATGCTCGTATCGCGCCAAGCGGCCCGCCTCGCGGAGTTATGGAGCGAGCGATCCGGAGAGGCGCCCCGCGCGCCGCTTGCCGACGAGCAGGTGATCGAGCTGCCGTCTCCCGGCGCGGCGACCATGATGACCGGCGGCATGCAGGAAGGGTTTGTCGTTCGCCTGGCCGACGCGACGGCGCTGCACCTCTTGAGCGACGGCGAGATCTTCGGTTGGGTTCGCCCAGAACCTCGCCGGCGGGCGCGGGCCGCGGCATTGCCTCCGGAGGCCGAGTACGCCGATCTCAATCCGGATGATTATGTTGTGCACGTCGAGTATGGCATCGGGCGATTCGCGGGCTTGGTGCGCCGCACGGTTGAGGGCACGTCGCGTGAGTATTTGCAGGTGGAGTTCGCCGGAGGCGATCAGGTTTTCGTCCCGGTTCACCAGGTGGACCGCCTCACGCGTTATGTGGGTGCCGACGAGCATCCACCCTCGCTCTCGCGCCTCGGCACCGCCGAATGGGGGCTGGCACGCGAGCGGGCCAGGCACGCCGTGGAAGATATCGCCCGCGAGCTGCTCGATTTGTACGCGAGGCGCCAGGCTGCCCAGGGAATCGCCTCCCGCCCCGATACCCCTTGGCAGCAGGAGCTTGAAGCATCCTTCCCCTACGTCGAAACCGAAGACCAACTTCAGGCCATCCAAGCCGTCAAGCGCGACATGGAATCCACCCGACCCATGGATCGCCTGATCTGCGGCGACGTGGGGTATGGCAAGACCGAAGTCGCGCTGCGCGCGGCGTTCAAGGCCGTGATGTCCGGGCGCCAGGTGGCGGTCCTCGTGCCCACCACCCTGCTCGCCCAGCAACACGCGCAGACCTTTGCCCATCGACTGCTGCCCTTCCCGGCCCGCGTGGAAATGCTCTCGCGCTTTCGCACGCCGGGCGAACAGCAGGCGGTTCTGGGCGAATTGGCCGAAGGCCGGGTGGATGTCGTCATCGGCACGCATCGCTTGCTGCAACGAGACGTGCGATTCAAAGACCTCGGGCTGGTGGTCATCGACGAAGAGCAACGCTTCGGCGTGGCCCACAAGGAATACCTCAAGCAACTGCGCACGGAAGTGGACGTCCTGACTCTCACGGCCACGCCCATCCCGCGCACGCTTTATCTTTCGCTCACCGGCGTGCGCGACATCTCCACCATCGACACGCCGCCACAAGAGCGCCTGCCCGTCGTGACCAGCGTGAGCGCCTATTCGGAGAGTGCGGTGCGCAAGGCCATCTTACGCGAGCTCGATCGAGGCGGGCAAGTGTTCTATGTGCACAATCGCGTGGAGACCATCCTCGGGGCACGCCAGCGGCTGGAGCGAATCGTTCCCGAGGCTCGCCTGGTCGTCGCCCACGGCCAGATGCACGAACACGAGTTGGAGCGAGCCATGGCCGCCTTCTTGGCCCGCGAAGTGGATGTGCTGCTGTGCACCTCAATCATCGAGTCGGGCCTGGATATCCCCTCGGCCAATACGCTGGTGGTCGAGCGCGCCGACACCTTCGGGCTGGCCCAGCTTTACCAATTGCGCGGGCGGGTCGGGCGCAGCGCCATGCGTGGATACGCCTACTTCTTCACCGAACGCCGCCATCGTCCCACGCCGGAGGCGCACGAGCGTTTGCAGACCCTGGCCGAACAAACCGAATTGGGCGCGGGATACAGCATCGCGATGCGCGATCTGGAAATCCGCGGCGCGGGCGAGATCCTCGGCGCGCGCCAGCATGGACACATCGCCGCCATCGGCTTCCACCTCTACACACGCCTCCTGGCCCGGGCCGTCCGTCGCGCGCGCGATCAGGAGGAGGGCGCGCTGCCCGGGCTGGAAGCCGGTTTGGTCAGCGTGGACTTGCCACTCAATGCCTCGATCCCTGATGAATATGTACCCAGCCGCGAAGCGCGCGTGCGGCTATACCGGCGTATGGCGGACCTGACGACCGAGGGCGAGGTGCTGGCTTTGGCCCAGGAAATGGAAGACCGCTTCGGCGCGCTGCCGGAGGCCGTGGAGCATTTGCTCTACCAACTTCGCATCAAGCTGAAGGCGCGGGAGGCCGGGGTGGAGAGTGTGTCGATGGAGAACCGCAACCTCGTGCTGCGCATGCACCTACCCCAGGGGTATGAGCCAGGAGAGCCGCCCCAGGGAATGCGCTACAGCCGAGGCGCGGTATACATGTCAGCCGCCGTCCCGGCCGCAGAGTGGAAGCCCGCGCTCACGCGCGCCTTGGAGTGGGTGCGCAAGTGGCAATCCTCCTCCAATGCGCCGGGCGGCTAGCGATGTGCACCCGGCCGCGCCGCGTGGAGGTGACCCGCTTTCTGCCTCCATCCATGGAGACACTGCGGGGATAGCGCACCCTCCTTTTGGATCGCGACACATCGCCATGAGGCTTGCAGGGCGTGCGGCCCATGCTTATAATCGTCTGAGAGTGTGGCGCTCGACCTGCATGGCATGAAGGAGTTTTGACTCTGGCCACCGATCCGATGACCTCCCCTCTCGGGCCAGCGCACACCGGTACCGCCTCGCTCAGCCAGGGGACGGTGCTCGAGAACCGCTACAGCGTTCTGCGCAAACTCGGGCGTGGCGGGATGAGCGCCGTCTATCAGGCGCGTGACCTGCGCTTCCCCAATATCACTCGCCTGGTGGCGGTCAAAGAGCTTCTGCATTCGAGCCACGATGCCGCCATGCTCGAGGCTGTGCTTTCGAGCTTCGAACGTGAGGCTAACCTGCTGGCCACGCTCACCCACCCGGCCATTCCGCGCATCTACGACTACTTCACCATCGGCGAGCGCTCCTTCCTGGTGATGGAATACATCACTGGCAGGGATCTGGAGGGCATCCTGGAGGAGGCACCGGACGGGCTGCCGGTCGAGAAGGTTGTCGGATGGAGCATCGAGCTGTGCGACGTTCTCAACTACCTGCATAATCACACTCCGCCGATCATCTTCCGCGATATGAAGCCGTCCAATGTCATGATCGACGAGAACGGAATCCTGCGCCTGGTGGATTTCGGCATCGCTAAGTTGTTCGCCCCTGACCACAAGGGCACCATGATCGGCACCGAAGGTTATTCACCGCCCGAGCAATACCGAGGCGAGGCGGGGCCGCTTTCCGATGTTTACGCCCTTGGCGCCACGCTCCACCACCTGCTGACACGGCGCGACCCGCGCCTCGAACCTCCTTTCACCTGGGGCGACCGACCCATACCGCAGCTACGGCCGGAGGTTCCGCCGGCGGTGGTGGCCGTGGTCGAGAAGGCCTTGGCCTACGACGCCAAGGCGCGCTTTGCGGACGCGCAGGCGATGGGCGAGGCCCTCGCCCAATCGATCAACACCACGGTCGACGTATTTGCTGCCCCCCAACCCGTGGTAGAGGCGCCAGGCCGATCGAGCACCTCCGACCAGCCGGGTGCGCCCAAGGTGGAGTGGGTCTTCAAGTGCGAAGATGAAGTGCGTGGCACGCCCCTCCTGGCGCGCGACATGCTTCTGGTAGGTGCCTACGACAACAACCTGTACGCGCTCAAGGCCGAGCGTGGTGAATTCCTTTGGAAATACCCCACCGAGGGCGGCATCCCCGGGCGGCCGGACGTCGGCGACGACATGATCTTTGTTGGCTCGGAGGACCAACGCCTGCACGCCGTCAGCCTGCAAACTGGGCGCATGATGTGGACGTATTTCACCGAGCGCCCGATCCGCGCTTCGCCGCGGGTGGCGGTGGAGCACGTCTTCATCGGCTCCGACGACGGAGCGCTGCATGCGGTCCAGGCTCTCACCGGCCGGCGGGTGTGGAAGTGCGACACCGGAGCGCCGGTTCGCTCGACCGCCCTTGTGGTGGGCGACCGCGTTTACTTCGGCAGCGACTCGGGCGACGTCTATGCGCTCAGCTTGCGCGGCGAGATCAAGTGGCAGTTTCATGCCAAGCGGGCGGTCCTCTCCTCGCCGGCCGAAGCCGACGGCATGATCCTGTTCGGGTCGGTGGACTGGGTCTTGTACGCCGTGGATTCGACCTCCGGATGGGTCATCTGGCGCTTCCGCACCGGGCATTCGATCGTCTCCTCGCCGGCCATCGCCGAGGGCGTGGTGGTCTTCGGCTCCGCTGACGGGAGGATATACGCTGCCGACCTGCGCAGCAGCCGCGAGCGCTGGCGCTTCGAGACGGAAGACCAGGTCACCGGGACGCCACTTATTCACAAGGGACTTGTCTATTGCGGCTCGGTCGACGGCTATCTATACTGTTTAGAGTTGGCCAGCGGCCGCCTGCGATGGAAATTCAAGAGCGGTGGTCCCATCACGGGCGCTCCCGCGGCCGATGAGACCTGTATCTATTTCGGTTCGAGCGATCACACGGTCTACGCGCTGGCAGCCAATGTCTGAACCAACCGAGGCTTCATCCTTGTCTCCCGACACTCCACCTCCATCGACTGACGCCCCCGGGCCAGAGAACACTGCGGCGCTTTCGGGCGGGCCGCCGATCTTCCACGTTGGCATCGGCCACGATGTCGGCCGTGTGCGCACGGCCAACGAGGATTCGCTCATCGCGCTCACCGGGCTACAGCAGGCCGACAGCACCCTGCCCTACTTCGGCTTGTTCATTGTGGCCGATGGCATGGGCGGGCACGAGTTGGGCGAGCGTGCCAGCCGTTTAGCCGCGCAGACCTTCGCCCGCCATGTGCTGACTCACTTCACCACGCTCTGGCTCGGCGGATCGGGCGGGGAGGAGCAGTTATCGATCCAGGAGATACTGCAAGGGGCAATGATCGCGGCCAACCAGTCGGTGCTGCGCCACTTCCCCGGCAGCGGCACCACCCTC
>MGOA01000054.1:5081-5480 GCA_001796965.1 Chloroflexi bacterium RBG_16_64_43 | reverse complement strand
CCGGTCGGGCTGACCTCCGCGCCGGGGGCAAAGAAGCGCCTGCCAAAAAGCTGCCCCGGCAGGCGCAGGTCGAAGCGTACCTGATCGCGCGTGTAGTAGTTGAGGCCGAGGAAATCGAGGGTTCCCGCGAGAGACCGCTCGCGCCCATGCCCTAAGGGGAAACGCAGGCGCCCGTCGCGCAGGGGCAGGACGAAGGATTCGTTGAAGACGCGCGACTGCCAGCGGGCGGCCGCGCCATCGAGGGGTGAGCTACTGTCGGGCCGAATCCCGCGAATGTGCTGGGCGATTCCCACCTGAGCCGCGGGCTGAATATCGTGAATGGCATGGTAGCTGGCCGCGTGCGCCAGCAGCATGTTGTGCAAGACGCGATACGTGACGCGGATGTCGCGCTGCCCCGGA
>MGOA01000054.1:0-5045 GCA_001796965.1 Chloroflexi bacterium RBG_16_64_43 | reverse complement strand
ATTAGGTTCGTTGATCGTGCACCACATGTCGACCTGGTCGCGCAAGGTCTCGACCACCTTGCGCGTGAAGTGCTCGAAGCGCCCGATAACGCTCTCGCTCTCCCAGCCGCCCTGTTCGACCAACCACAGGGGGTTGGTGAAGTGATGCAGGGTGACCAGCGGGCGCAGCCCCCGCTGGTGCAGGCCGCGCAACATCTCGCGGTAATGCGCAAGTGCCGCATCATCCCATATTCCGGGGCGGGGCTCGATGCGGCTCCATTCGACCGAGAGGCGATGCGCATTCTGCCCGGCCTCGGCCGCGCGGTCGAAATCCTCGCGCCAGCGTCCACCCCACCAATCGCAGGCCAGCCCGGATCGGTCGCCGCGCTGGATGCGCCCGGGCTCGAGTTCCCACTGCCACCAGTCGTTGCCAGTGTTGTTGCCCTCCACCTGGTGGGCTGCGGTGGCCGTGCCCCACAGGAAGTTCGGCGGGAAGTGGAATGCGGCTTCAGCCATCAGCGGTTCCTTCGGCGTGCGGGCTGGTCGAGGCGGCCACCGCCGTCGGGCGCAGGGTGCCGGTGCACACGAATTCGCGCTGCCCGCTATCACTGAAACCGACCGATTCGGCCAGGCGCTGGGAGCCCGGGCTGGCCTCGTCGGCGGCATACAGCGGGGTGCATCCGGCCTCCAGCAGCTCTAAGCACAGTGCGGCCACGACCGAACGGCCATGGCCGCGTTCGCGCACCTCCGGGTCAGTGTGGACAAAGACCTCGGCGAAGGCCAGTGAGCGCCAGTTCAGGCCGGCCGCGGCCAGCAGGCGCTCGCCCACGCGGATCTCGTAACGCGGCAGGCCGTCGGGAGAGGTGGTGCGCGTGACCAGGATGTTGACCACGGGGGCGAATGCCTCGCGCCGCAGCACGTACAGTCGCAGGCGCGCCTGGGAGGCCGAGTCGACCAGTGCCCGGGCCCAGGAGGCGTTGACCATCGGGAGGGAGAAGTACAGCGGCTGCCCCGGAGCGAGCGCCGACTGCACCAACGCGCTCAAGGTGGGGAAATCGGGCGCGCGTCCGGTGACGAGCGGGCGGAAGAGGTCCTGCCCCGTCTGGGCGCGGGCCAAGAATCCCGCCAGCCCGCCCTCCGGCGAAAGGGCGCCGCTCAAGTGGACGCGCGAGGCGGCATGATGTATCGCGTAGTAGCAGGCCAGGGCGTCACCCACATCGCGCTCATCGAGCAGCCGCAACAGGCGGGACCGCTCATCGGTGGCAAGCGTAACGATCTTCACGCCGCCAGCCTCGCCTCCCATTCAGCCAGGCGCGGGTGGCTGGCGTACACCCCGCGGTAGGCAGGCGGGAGGAGCACAGCAATGGAGCACATGATGTCCTCGGTGTAAGGGTCGAGCTCTTCGCCGCGTGCGTGGGGCCTCACCGGCAGGCTGAAGGGTTTGCCGATGCGCAGGAACACCCTCGCGCGCCTCAGACGCGGCAGCATGCGCGGGATGGTCTCGGTTCCCCACACGGCGACCGGCAGAATCGGCGCGCCGGTGCGCGCGGCGAGGAACGACACGCCGTCGCGCGCTTCGATCAGGGCGTGAGTCGACTGGCTGCGCGTGCCCTCCGGCGAAATGCCCAGCGCGCCCCCGCCGCGCAAGTGAGCCAAGGCTTGCTTGACGGCCCCCAGATCGGGTTCGTTCTGGCGGACCCAGATGCAACCGGCCGCCTCTACCAGAAGCCTGAGCGGCCACACCTTGCGGTACTTGCGCGCGATGAAGACGACCACCGTGCGCCGTATGCCGATGAAGATCAGCGGCAAGTCGAACCGGCTGAGGTGATTGGTGACGAGCAGAAAGGAGCCGCTCGACGGGATGTGATTCTGCCCCTGGATGTGCACGCGGGTGAAGACCCGCATCAGCACGCCGACGATCGCCCGCAGGAATTCGTACATGGCCCAATCCGCCGAACAGGTATGGGTGGCTGCGCGTTGCCTTAGGGGCGCGCCTCGAGTAAGACCTCGTAGCGAGCCACCGGATCGCTCAAGGAGAATGCGCGCAGCAGCACCTCGTGCGACTGGCCGATGGCCCACTCGCCGCCCAGGTCTTGCGTGCGCCAGCCGACAACTTGACCCTGACTATTGTATAGCACGAGAAGCGCACGCACCGCAGCGGCCGGGCCCGCCGCCTGGGGCGCCACCCGCGCGCGCAGGCGCACTTCCAACCCGTCCTCGAGCGGAGTGTCCACGGCCTCGATGACCTCGATCGGCGGCAAGGAGGTTGTGGCCTGGGCGACAGCCACCGCGCGCACCAGGCGAGCCTCGGCTCGCGGCCGACCGGCGGACCCGCTGACGAGCAAGCCTACCGGCAGTGTGCCACCGGGGTTGAGTCGCGCGAGGGGCGGAGTCACCTGTTGCTGGATCAGCGGTTTGCCCTGCGCGTCTAAAACGATGAATTCGACCAGCAGGCTTTCGACGGGATCCCTGCCCGGATTGTGAACCTGGCTGAGGCACCAGGCCGCGCCCCCGAGCTGCAAGTAGCAGCGCGGCGGGTCGAGTTGCAGCGGGTAAGGCGTCGCGGCCGCAGCCTCGGGCGTGGCCGCCAAAGCCAAGGGGATGGTCAACATCTGGCCGATGGAGAGGAATAGCTCGTTAACTTGCGGGTTGGCCGCGCGCAGATCCTCCAGGCTGACCCCAAAGCGAACCGCGATGCCGATCAGTGTGTCGCTTTCGCGAACGGAGTAGGTGAAGGGCGTTGGGCTAGGAAGGGGCGGGGTGGAGGTGGCCTGTGACGCGGGCGCGGCCGTGGACGTCGCGCTGGGGGTGGGGGTCATCCAAACCGCAAGCGTAGCGGTTGTGGCGGTCGCTGGGACCTCCTGGGAACAGCCGGTCAGGAGAATCCCCAGCGCAAACCCGCACAGGACTGACTGGCCCCGGGCATGTACGGCGCGGGGTCGGACGGGAGAGGCGCGGGGACTTGCCTGCAGGAATGGGGAATCCGCGAGAAGGTGCCCGGATGCGCGGAGTCCGTCCGTCGGATTCGTCAGCATCGTGAGGATTATACCTGTGGAGGTTCCGGACCCGAATCCGGCGGCGGCCGCTCTTGACACAACGAGGTGAGTTGCGTATACTGACCCAGGTTAGCACTCCGCCTACCGGAGTGCTAAGTCCTGCAAAATCCCAACCAATCATCGTACGGAGGTGCACCAATGGCAATGAACCTCAAGCCGCTGGGTGACCGAGTGGTCATAGAACCGCTTGAGCAAGAAGAGGTCACTGCGTCGGGAATCGTTCTGCCTGAGACGGCCAAAGAAAAGCCGCAGAAGGGCAAGATCCTGGCGGTCGGACCGGGCGCGCGCGACGAGGACGGCAAGCGCATCGCCATGGACGTCAAGGCGGGCGACACCGTGCTGTTCGCTAAGTATGCCGGGACCGAGATCAAGATCGAGAATAAGAAGGTCTTGATCCTCAAGGAAACCGACATCCTGGCCATCGTGGAGGGCTGAGGCCCGCGAGCGGAACCTCACTCATCACATTTCATCTGCCCGAAAGAGAAGAAGGAGAATAGACCATGGGTGCTAAGCAACTTGTCTTTGGGGAAGACGCCCGTCGACGCCTGAAGGACGGGGTCGATCTTCTTGCGCAAGCCGTTGCCACCACGCTCGGACCGAAGGGCCGCAATGTGGCTCTCGACAAGAAATTCGGTGCGCCGACCATCACTCACGACGGCGTGACGGTGGCCAAGGAAGTCGAACTGGAAGACCCGTACGAGAACATGGGGGCCCAGCTCTTGAAGGAAGCCGCCACCAAGACCAACGACATTGCCGGCGACGGTACCACCACCTCGACCGTGCTTGCGCACGCGATTGTCACCGAGGGCTTAAAGAACGTGGCGGCCGGCGCCAACCCGATGTTGCTCAAGGTGGGTATTGAGCGCGGCACGCAGGCAGCCGTGGAAGCTCTGCGCAAGATGTCGACCAAGATCGAGACCAAGGAAGAGATCGCGAATGTCGCGGCCATTTCCGCCGCCGACCGCGAGATCGGCAACCTGATCGCCGAAGTGATGGACAAGGTGGGCAAAGACGGCGTGATCACGGTTGAGGAATCGAAAGGCCTCGAGTTCGAGAAGGAATACGTCGAGGGCATGCAGTTCGACCGCGGGTACATCTCGGCCTATTTCGTCACCACGCCCGAGACGATGGAAGCCGTGATCACCGAACCGTACGTCCTGATCCACGACAAGAAGATCTCGGCCGCCACGGACATCGTCCCGGTGCTGGAGAAGCTGGTGCAAACGGGCAAGCGGGATCTCTTGATCATCGCCGAGGACGTGGATGGTGAGGCCTTGGCGACGCTGGTCTTGAACAAGCTGCGCGGTATGCTCAATGTGCTGGCCGTCAAAGCCCCCGGCTTTGGCGATCGGCGCAAGGCCATGCTGCAAGACATTGCAGTTCTTACCGGCGGCACGGTTATCACCGAGGAACTGGGCAAGAAGCTCGAAAGCACCACGTTGGCCGACATGGGCCGCGCCGACAAGGTCGTGGCGACCAAGGACGATACGACCATCGTGGCCGGCAAGGGTGACGCCGCAAAGATCAAGGGCCGCATCGAAGAGATCAAGGTCGAGATCGACAAGTCGACCTCCGACTACGACAAGGAGAAGCTCCAGGAACGGCTGGCCAAGCTCTCCGGCGGCGTGGCGGTGATCAAGGTGGGCGCGGCTACCGAGACCGAACTCAAAGAAAAGAAGCACCGCGTCGAGGATGCACTCTCGGCGACGCGTGCCGCTGTGGAAGAAGGCATCGTCCCGGGCGGCGGGGTGGCACTGATCAATGCCATGGCCACTCTCGACAAAGTGAAGATAGACGGCGAAGATGAAACCATCGGCGTGGCCATCGTGCGCAAGGCGCTCGAAGTGCCCATGCGCCGCATCGCCTCCAACGCCGGCAAAGATGGCGCGGTGATCGTCGAAGGTGTGCGCCGCAAGCAACATGAAGACAAGAACAAGAACATCGGCTACGACGTGCTCAAAGAAGCCTACGTGGACATGGTGGCCGCCGGCATCATCGATCCGGCCAAGG
>MGOA01000053.1 GCA_001796965.1 Chloroflexi bacterium RBG_16_64_43 | reverse complement strand
CCGACTCGCTTCCTTTGCCCGTGCAGAGGCCTTGCCTGCAGCGGCTGCCCGCTTCGATGTGGCCGCGGCGGGCTTGCCCGTCTTCCCGGGAGCTTTCGCCTTTCGTTTCTTTGCGGCCGGCGCACGCAGCTCGCGCTCGGTTGAGATGGCTACAACACGTTGCAGCGATTGACCCTTCTTGAGTTTGACCAGCACACCGCCGGCCGAGAGGCGTGCGCGACGGGAGGCATCCTTCAAGCGAGCCAGCTTGCCCAGGCCGTCATTGAATGCCAGAATGAACCTCGTATCGGCATCGCCGACCAGCGCACCCACCAGCGCTTCCTTGCGAGCCAGCTTCCAGGTGAGAGCCCCGACGCCATGCCGGCCTTGTACAGGGTACTGTGCGAGCGGCGTGCGCTTGGCCCGCCCTGATTGCGCGACGAGCAGCACATCACTGCGCGGGAGCACGGGCTGCGCCGCCACGACCTGTTCTTCGGCGCGGCCCAGCTTCATCCCGAGCACGCCCGCAGCATTCAAGCCCATCGGCCGCACCTCGCGCTCGCGGAAGCGGATGGCCATGCCCTGCGAGGTGACCATCAATACGTCTTCATCGCCCTGAGTCAGGAACGCCGACGCCAGTCCATCGTTGGCCGCCATCTTGATGAGCGTCAGCACTTGCGCGGAGGGCCCCGGCAGATCAGCGAGGGCGGTCTTCTTGACCATACCGCGGCGGGTGGCGATCACCAGGAAGCCGTTGTCGGCCGCGGCCGACGACGGCAACGCAACGCCAGCCACCACGCGGCTGGGTGCATCCAAGGCGCACAAGGTATGGAAGGGCGCGCCTTGTTCAGCGCGTGCACGCGCAGGCAGAGCATGCACGTTAAGGGCGGCAGCGCGGCCCTTCTCGGTGACCAGTAGCAGCGTATCTCGCGTATTGGCCTCCAACACGAAGCGCGGCGCGATGTGCGGCAAGGCCAATGCCCGTTTGGTGTCTTCGGTGCGCGAAAGCAGCCCCTCGGCGGTCAGCGTGACCCACACGTGCTGTGAAGGCAGAGTCTCTTCCACGGTGAGCGGCATGCTGGCAGGCTCCTCCCACCCCCGGACGATCGCGCTGCGACGCGGGTCGTTGTAGGCGGCCTTGACGCGCGCCAGGTCCTGCGCCAGGACCTCGCGCATCAGCTTGGGCGAAGCCAGCAGCCGCTCCAGCCCCTTGATCTGGGCCAGCTTCTCTTTGTATTCCAGTTCGATCTTCTCCCGTTCCAGCGCCGCTAGGCGCCGCAGCGGCATGTCGAGGATGGCGGTGGCTTGCACCTCGCTCAACTTGAATCGTTTTTGGAGCCGAGCCCGCGCCTCGTCGGCATCCTTGGCCGCGCGGATCAAGCGGATGACTTCCTCCAAGTTCTTGAGTGCGATACGCAGTCCCTCCAGGAGATGGGCCCGTTCCTTGGCGCGTGCCAGATCGAAGAGGCTGCGTTTGCGAATGACCTCCAGCCGGTGATCGAGGAAAACACGCAGCGCCTGTTTGAGGGAGAGCATGCGCGGTTCGCCGCGGACAAGGGCCAGCAGGATGATGCTGAAAGTGGTCTCCATCGGCGTGCGCTTATAGAGCTCGCGCAACACCTTGCGCGGGTCGGCCGTGCGCGAGAGCTCGATGACGATGCGCATCCCCTGACGATCCGACTCGTCGCGAAGATCGGCGACTCCCTCCAGTGCACCCTGCCGCACTAATTCGGCGATCCGTTCAAGCAGCCCGGCCTTGTTGACCTGGTAGGGCAACTCTGTGACCAGCAACCGGGTCCGTCCGCGCTCCATTCCCTCGACATGTGCCCGCGCGCGCACCAGCACTTTTCCACGTCCGCTGCCATAGGCTGCAGAGAGGCCCTCCTCCGAGCCCGCTCGATCGAGGATGAGACCCCCGGTTGGGAAATCCGGCCCCTGGATGAAACGCAGCAATTCTTCGATCGAGATGTCGTCGACCCGGCTCCATGAGCGCAGCATGAAGATGAGCGCATCGCACACCTCGCCCATATTGTGAGGGGGGATGGAGGTGGCCATGCCCACGGCGATCCCGGTGGCGCCATTCACCAGCATATTGGGCGCCGCTGCCGGAAGCACTTCCGGCTCGCGCAGCGTGCCGTCGAAGTTGACTTGGAAGCCGACCGTCTCCCGCTCCAGATCCGCCAGGAGCTCGGTGGCCACCGGCGCCAGGCGCGATTCGGTGTAACGCATGGCGGCCGGCGGGTCACCATCCACCGAACCGAAGTTGCCTTGCCCCTGCACCAGCAAGTAGCGCATCGAGAAATCCTGGGCCATGCGCGCCATGGCTTCGTACACCGCCATGTCACCGTGGGGGTGATACTTGCCCAGCACCTCACCCACGATGCGTGCCGATTTCTTGAAGGCGGTGCCCGGCGCAAGGCGCATATCGTGCATGGCGTACAAGATGCGGCGCTGCACCGGCTTGAGCCCGTCACGCGCATCGGGCAGCGCGCGGGCCACGATGACGCTCATGGCGTAGTCGAGATACGCCTGCTGGACCTCGCGGTCAATATCGACTTTGCGGATTGTTCCGAGTTCCATAGTCACCTCGAGCCGGATGATGACGTGGCGCGGCTATGATACGTTCGGCCGTGTCGAGTGTCAACGCGACTAGCTTGTTGGTGGGCGATCGCCCACCTCACCCCCTCCCCCTCTCCGCCGTGACCTGTCCGCCGCGTTTCGGCATGTGGCGGAGAGGAGATGAGGAAATCAAGGAGACGGGGGCCTTCGGCCCCCGTCTCCTTGCAGGATAACCTCGCCCCTCCCCCGGATTGATCCCTTCGCGTCAGGACTTTTGGTTGCCGGGGGAGCGGTAAGGGGTGGGAGTGAGCGTCGGACGATCCTTTTCCGCAAGCGCATGGAGCGGAGTAATGCACGGTTGGAGCGCGATAAGCATTGCGAGGGGCAATTCTGACGGGCGGGATGGGCAGCGGCTAGCGTGTTTGGGTTACCTTGCTCAGTCCCACGGGGCGATCGAGGTCGAGTCCCTTGGCTCGCGCCAAGTGGGCTGCGAACAACTGGCCCGGTAAGACCGTCACCAGAGGCGAAAGCCATTCCGGGGTATTGCGAGGTAAGGGGAGAGGCGTGTGCGCGCGTTTGAGAAGGTCGGAATCGTCGGAGATGACAATCAATTCGGCACCGCGCTGAAGGGCTTCGCCGGCCAACTGATCCAGGTCGGGAAGTGTCCGGCCGGTGGGCGCCACGATGATAAGTGGAAACCCGGGTTCGAGGATTGAGATTGGGCCGTGGAGAAAATCGGCCGACGAGTAGGGTTCGATCACCAGCCGGGTCAACTCCTTGACCTTCAATGCAATTTCGAAGGCCGTCCCGTAATTGAAGCCGCGGCCGATCACCGCACTGCCCTTGGCGTAGCGGTATCTTTCGACGTGCGGGCCCATGCCCTGCGCTTGTGTGAGGGCGAGGCGCATTTGGCCGGGGATGTGCGCGAGGTCCTCCCGGGCAGCGGCGTCTCCGGACAAGGAGGTCGAAAACAGCGCCAATGCGCCCAGCGTGGTGGTGTAGGTCTTGGTGGCCGCCACGGCGCGTTCTTCTCCTGCGGCCAGGGGGACGATCCAATCCGCGGCCAGCGCCATCGGCGAGGACGGGTCGTTGGTGATGGCCAGGCACGGTCGCGACTGCGCGCGTGCGGTCTCCAGCACACTGATGATGTCCGGCGAGCGCCCAGATTGGGAGATGCCAATAACCAGCGCGCCGTCGAGCCGCGGCGGCGAATCGTAGAGGGTGTACAAGGAGGGCGTGGCCAGCGCCACAGGCAAGTGGTTCCGCGCCCCGAACAGGTACTGAGCATAGCGCGCCGCGTTGTCAGAAGATCCGCGCGCGGCGATCATGATGTACGAGACACCACGTCGTGAGATCTCGGCGGCGACGCGGCGGGTGGATTCGCCGGCCGAAGCCAGAAAGCGTTCCAGGACTTCGGGCTGATCGGCGATTTCCTGTTCGAGGAGTGTTGGCATCTCTCACCTTGCCGCAGGATATCACGTTGTGAGGCGGAGCGTGCAGGCGAACGCGAGACCCCCGGACAGCGTCATCCGCCAGCAGGACACGTGCGTTGGGCGCTCGTGCGCGGCCAAGCGTAAGGCGTGCTGGGCCCTCATATGAAGATCTAACGCGGCCGTGCATAGAATGTCCTTGTCAGAGGTCGAAGCCGCAGGCTATAATGGGCTGGCTGGGGAAGTGCTGGAATTGGCAGACAGGCATGACTTAGGATCATGTGCCGCAAGGCGTGAGGGTTCAAGTCCCTCCTTCCCCACCATGCGCCCCGCCCTTCACGGGCGGCGCATTTTGCTACCTGAAAGGATGCCTGCGAACGCATGACGACTCAATTCGAAAAGACCGGCGAGTGCCTTGGGACACTGACCATCGAAGCCGAACCCACTGCGATTGAAGGTGCAATGAAGCGCGCGGCGCGGCACCTGGCGGAGCACGCGAATATCCCTGGGTTTCGCAAGGGCAAAGCGCCGTACGCCGTGGTGGTGACTCAGTTCGGTGAGCAGGCCGTGTTCGATGAGGCGATCGAGATCCTTGGGCCCGAGCTTTATCGAAAGGCGCTCGACGAGCACACGATCGAGCCAGCGCGCGCCGGGACCTTGGAAGAGGTCGTCTCGCGTGACCCGCTGGTGATGCGCTTCTCGGTGCCGCTGGCGCCGGAGGTGGATCCTGGGACCTACCGCGAGGTGCGGGTGTCCTTCGTGGAACCGCCGGTGGAGGAGGAACAGGTCGAGCGCGTGCTGGAGAGCCTGCGCCAGTCGCAATCGCTGCTGGCCCCGGTCGATCGCCCTGCGGCGTCGGGCGATATCCTTTTGGCCAAGATCGTCGCGAACCTCACCATCGTCGATGGAAAAGCGGAGTCTATTCCGGTGGGCGGTAAGGGCGACGAAGACGGCGCTGTAGAAGTTGAACTCAATGAGAATTTGGGCGGGCGCTTCCCCGGCTGCGGCCCGAAGCTGGAAGGAATCCATGCCGGCGAGACCCGCGAAGTGGATTTCACCTATCCCGACACGTTCCCGGTCGAGCGCCTGCGCGCCAGACCCGCCCACATGCAGTTCAATTGCGTCGCGGTGAAAGAACGCCGTGTGCCCGAATGGAGCGAGGAGGTCGTGCGCGCGGTGAGCGACAAGACCACCGTCGAGGACCTGCGCCTGGCCGTGCGCGAGGCGCTGCAGGCTCAGGCGCGCTCCGAAGCCGAGCAAAGCTACGCGCGCGAGGTGCTCGATAAGATGATTGCCGGGGGCAGCGTGCAGTTCCCACAGGTTTTGGTGCAGGAGGAAATCGAGCGCATGCTGCGCACGCTCGAATCGAACCTGCAACGCGAGGGCGCCACGCTCGAAGTCTACTTGAAGACTCGCCCCGGTGGGCGAGAAGCGCTGGAAAAGGAATACGAACCTCAGGCCCGCGAGCGGCTGGTGCGAGGGCTCTTCCTGGGCGAGGTGGCCGAGCGCGAGGGGTTGCAGGTCTCGGAGGAGGAAATCGCAGACCGCTTCCGCCGGACCTTCGCTGGCATGCCGGGCGGCAGCGATGACGCCCGCTCGCAGCAGGCGCTTAAGGACCCCACTTTGCGCCGCCTGTTCCTTGAGGATTTGCTCAACGACAAAGCCGTGCAGCGTGTCGCGGAGATCGGCCAGGGACGCGCTCCCGACCTGGCTCCCATCCCGACCCCGGCGGAGAAGGACGAGACGTCCGCTGACTAGGCGGACGACGCAAAACATCTTGGAGGACACCATGACCCACCATGAACCGAGCGCTCTCATCCCGATGGTCATCGAGAGCACCAGCCGGGGCGAGCGCGCCTACGACATCTATTCGCTCTTGCTTCACGAGCGGATCGTTTTCCTCGGAACCGCTATCAATGATCAAGTAGCCAACCTGGTCGTGGCTCAGCTTCTATATCTCAGCCGCGAGGACCCGGAACGCGAAATCCAAATGTGGATCAACTCCCCGGGCGGGCATATCTATGCGGGGCTGGCAATCTACGACACGATGCAGCAGATCCCCAACCCGATCGCCACTTATGCGGTGGGCGTGACGGCCTCCTTCGGGACGGTACTGCTGGCGGCGGGCAGCAAAGGGACGCGCTACGCGCTGCCCCACGCGACGATCCACGTCCACCAGCCGCTGGGCGGGGCCCAGGGCCAGGCCACCGACATCGAGATCCAGGCGAAGGAAATCCTTCGCTTGCGCGATCGGCTCAACCAAATCCTCGTCAAGCACACCGGCCAGTCGCTGGACGTGATCGAACGCGATACCGAGCGTGACTACTACATGGACGCTCAGGCGGCGATGCAGTTTGGCCTGGTCGACAAGGTGCTCGAAGAGAGCGTCAAGCCCGACCGAACCAATAAAAAGTAGCCAAGAGCCAGGAAACCTCGTGACAAGCAACGCACCGGGCTCGGAGGCCCCCCGCTCGTTGGCCGACCTCCGGGCCCTGATCATTGATATCGATGGCGTCCTGTGGCGCGGCGACACCGCCCTGCCAGGGTTGGCCGCGTTCTTCACCTTCCTGCGCGAACACGGCATCGCCTTCCGCCTGGCAACAAACAACGCCAGCCTGACCCCGGCGGCCTACATCGCCAAGCTGGCGAAGTTCGGGGTAGTTGCCAGCGAGGAGGAAGTACTCACCTCGGCGCTGGCCACGGCGGCATACTTGCGGCAGGAATCGCCGGGGGCCAAGGTGTATGTCATCGGAGAAGAGGGCATTTGCCAGGCGCTCCGGGAAGCCGGCCTGCGCGTGGTGAGCGAGGAGGACCTGACAGCCGACATCGTGGTGTGCAGCATGGACCGCGGCCTGAACTGGACCAAGCTCGGCAACGCAACGATTTCGCTGCGCGGCGGCGCGCGATTCGTGGCCACCAACGACGACATGACCTTCCCCACTGAACGCGGCATCACTCACGGTAACGGCGCGATCCTGGCGGCGCTGAGCGCGGCCAGCGGCGCACATCCGACCGTGGTGGGCAAGCCCGAACCGCTACTCTACGAGATGGCGCTGGCCAGCCTGGGCCGGTTGCCGCGCGAGACCGCCGCAATGGGCGACCGCCTGGAAACCGATATTCTTGGCGCGCATCGCGCCGGGTTGCCGAGCATCCTGGTCTTGAGCGGGGTGGCCTCGGCCGACGATGCGGCGCACGCCGCCAACCCGCCGAGCTGGGTATTTGCGGGCCTGCCCGAGCTCACTCAAGCCTGGCGGTCCGCGCTTGGCTGAGGCCGGCGCGTTTCGGATGGCGGCCATGGCCCCTCCCTCGTTCATCCACGACCTTACGTTCGCGGACCTCGAATCGTATCTGGTGCAGCTTGGCGAGCCAAGCTTCCGCGCGCGCCAGGTGTGGTCGCACCTTTACGGGCATCTCGCGACCGATCCGGCGGAGATGAGCGGTTTGCCGGCGGCGCTCCTACCTCACCTGACCTCGTTCAACTTCGCCCCGTTGCA
>MGOA01000052.1 GCA_001796965.1 Chloroflexi bacterium RBG_16_64_43 | reverse complement strand
GGAATCACCGTATCGGCCACAACCGGGAAGCCGAAGTTGATGGCGCCCGCGGCGGTGGCATACTTGACATCATCCACCTCGCCCAGCGCCAGGACAAACGCAAACACGCGGTCCTTGTTGTAGAGCAATACCTCGCGCGCCTGCCCACCCTTCAGCCCGCCGAAGGTCAGCGCCGAGCGTGTCGCGAAGCCCAAGGCATAGATCGCGCTGTAGGTGTCGAGGCCGAAGGGCACGGTATAGGTGTCGTAGCCGAGCTCAACCCCCTCTTCCAGAAGTTGGTGGATGATGCTTCGGCCGTTGACGTTGCCGCTCAGGAAGGTCAGGATGTTGCGGCGCTGCAACTCGCGCACGATCTTGACCGCCACCTCGTTCGACTTCGCGCAGCCCACGATCGCGGCAAACCCAGGCATGCGGCCATCCACCAATTGGATGCCCCACGTGCGCAGTTGGATATCGTCGATCGGACCGTTGAGGTGCCCGTTGCCACCAGCCTTGTCCATCTCCGGGCTGGTAAAGGAGGTGGCCCCGGCCAAATGCAACCCCTCCAGACGCTGAGGCTCTTCCCCATAGAGGAATCGAATGCACTCGATTCCTTCCTCGGCCATGAGGGTGGCCATGCCGGCATCCAGCGTCTCGCCCAGGTACGGCAGCCAATGGCGGTCGCCCGGAATTGGATGGAGCAGCGCTCTGGCGCGTTCCAGGATCGGGCTCAGATCGCCCAGCTTCTCAACCGCGCGGCCCGTCATGCCCAGGATGAGCGGGATGTGGTAGGCCGTGTTCGGAAAGGCCACGGCCGTGTCGGGGCCCTTCTCTGTCAGAGCCCGGCTCAGCCGCTCGTCAAACTCACTCACTACGGTGTGCGCGCCACGGATGGCGCGGGTTGCGATGTATCGGGACATTGGACTTCCTCCCCGGCGGGGTGTCTAGGATGGTCGGTGGGTTAGCCCGCGATGGCGCTTTCCTTCATGCGCGTGTAGTAGGTCAGGTCGCCGCTGCGCCCAAATCGGCCGGCGTCATACGCTGGCAGGTTCAACGCCGCACGTTTGGCGTCGATGTGCGCCAGGGCACGCTTGAGCATCTCTTCATCGGAGGTAACGAACTCAAGCTTGCCGCCCAGCGCCTGACCCCAGGTCTCGCTCAGAATGCGCGTGACCTCGGCGCTGGCACCCACCGGCGAGTCGATCCCGAAAAGAACGTAGGCCCCTGAGGCGGCGCAGTAGGCGCCTATGGCGAGCGCTTTTTCGCTCATCCACTCGGGCGCCATGCCGACCGCCGGCACGTCGGAGATGTCCTCGCCCAACCCGCCTTCGGCAACGACCTGGGTCAGCACGGTGAGGATGCGCGAGTTGTCCACGCACGAACCCATGTGAAGCACCGGCGGCATACCCGTCGCCTCGCACACCTCGCGCAAACCCGGCCCGGCCGCTTCGAGCGCGGCCTCCGGCAGAAGGTAGCCGTACTTGCCCGCGGCCAGTGCGCCGCATCCTGTCTGGACCACCAGAACATCGTTGCCCAGAAGTTCGCGCACCAACCACTCGTGCGATTTGTCCTGCGTTGTGCGCGGGTTGTTGCAGCCGACGTCCGCGACCACGCCCCGAATGCGCCCCGACATGATGGCATCGTTCAAGGGGCGGAAGGAGGCGCGGTACGACCCGCCGAGCATGTAGTTGATGTACTCGTGCGAAAAGCCGGGGATCACATCCTCGGCGATATCCGGGATGTGCACCGGCCCGCGATTCGGATAGTTGTCGATCGCCGTGCGCACCAATACGCGCGCCTGGTCCAGCGCATGGTGTTCGTCGAACTCCATGTGTAGCCCGCCCTCGATGACGACCTTGGGCGAGGTGGTGATGAACTTGGTGTGGAAGCGGCCCGCAATTGATGGCAACGCCTGCATGATGCATTGCACGTCGACGATCATGGCATCTACCGCGCCCGTGATCAGGGCCAATTCTTGATGCAGGAAGTTGCCGGCCGAGGGTACCCCCTGGCGCACCAACGTCTCGTTCGAGGTGCAGCAGATACCAGCCAGGTTGATGCCACGCGCGCCTTTGCTGCGCGCGTACTCGATCAGCTCCGGCTCATTCACGGCACGCACCAGCATCTGCGAGAGCGTCGGCTCGTGCCCGTGGATCACGATGTTGACTTCATCGCCTTTGAGCCCCCCCAGGTTGACCCGCCCCGCCCGCGGGCGCGGCGTGCCGAAGAGAATATCGGAGAAGTCGGTGGCCAGCATCGACCCACCCCAGCCGTCGCCCATGGCGCAGCGCAGCGCGCCCTTGAGTATGTGTTCGGCCTGCTGGTCGTCGCCCATGTGCGTGCGGTGCATCACCTCCACCACCTCGCGGTCGATGCCGCGCGGCACGATGCCATACCTGCGCCAGCGCTCCTGCTGCTTGCGCGGGGCGTGCTTGATGTACATCAGCTCGCCCTCTTGCTGGCCGAACATGCTCAGCCCCAGGGTGGCAACCTCGCGCGCGATATCCTCCTTGCTGCGGCCATCGGTCTTCACGCCGAACTTGCGCGCCACGGCATGCAGCTTCTCCACATCGCGGATCTCGTAGCCTTGGGCCTTGCCGTCGGCCGTAGCCAGCAGCGTGAAGGCCAAGTCGCGCCCGTGATCGGAGTGCGCCGCCGACCCGGCCGCGATCGAGCGCGCCAGATTGCGGGCTGCGATCGTTTCGATCGTGGCGCCGCACACGCCCACCTGACCATCCTTGGTGAGGCGGCACGGCCCCATGAAGCAGTTCTTGCAGCACGCCCCGGCCGACGACCCTACACCGATCGGGCATGCAGCCATCATGTCCGCGCGATCGAAGGCCGTTTGGATGCCCAACTCTGCCGCGCGTGCCAGCATCTCCCGGGCCGCGGGGTCGCGGGAACGCTCTTCAGCGGATCGCAGCTTAGCCATAGTCTCTCCTCCAAACAATGCCGAATTGAGTCGTGGACGGGTCGGGCCCGCGCTCAGGTTTCATCTACATGGCCGGCGGGGCGCAGATACTGTGTGGGCACGTGCGCCGCAACCGCCTGAGCTACTTCCTCTTTCAGGCAATTGCCCGAAACGTGCATCAGTGTGTCGCGATAATCCGCATCGATGTTCATACTGGCCAAGCACGGAAAGTGGTGGTGCAGCATTCCCGCGGACTCGACGGCCTCCTCCGCGCGAACCCCCGTCAAACCCTCGGCCACAAAGCGCGCACAACCGCATGCCGAGTCCCGGACAACATCCACCCGCGTCACAACCTTGTCCTCGACCGTCAGCGCCAGCTTCGGTTGCCCGAACCAACGAGCGAATTCACGTACCAACGGATCGTCGTAGCGTTCGACGATCGGCCAGCGGTTGATTGTCTCTTCCCCGAGAGTGCACAACGGGCGGGGGAAGACCGATCGAACGCCGATGGCCTCCAACCACCCGCGCAATTGCTCGACCAAGCCTTGAGGCAGCGCCTCGCTGCGGTCGACCGGCGCGAGCACCGACGCGCATCCGCATAGCCGCGCGATGTCGGGGATCAGTTGCGCGAGGCCGGGGGTGTCTCCCAGCGCCACGAGAAGGTCGGCTCCCGGAATTGGACCATTTATGTATTCTTCGGGGTCGTCGACGACGGGAGGGATGGCGCGTGGAGCGGACCAAGTGTGGACTTTCCAATGAGGCGGTGCGTGGCGCTGGATGTTCTCGGCTATCCGTTCACCCCACAGCCCCTGGGTGACGGCTAATACGACCAGTGGTCGATGCCCTTCCGCTGGCGTCGATAGCGCCATCTGCCTCTCCACAGGATGGGCCTGTCAAACCCTTCAAATAACGATAAATCCCCGTTCCCAGCCGGGTTAGTGCGCAAAGTCACCCTTTGCGCGCGTCACCCGTCACCCCAATTCCGATTTGACTCCACCGAATTCCGAATCGCCATTCGAGGCGACTGTGAACATGCTCACAGTCGGCGAAGTGACGACGGACACTGCCATCCTCTATCAAGAAGCGTAGACTACATTCACATCCGCGAATGTGATTCGAGGTTCCCATGGACCACGGAAACCCAACCCTGGAAGTGCAGGCGCAGCTCCTGCGCACCCTGGCGCACCCCGCCCGTCTTTACATCTTGCAGCTCCTGCGCTCGGGAGAGGTGTGCGTCTGTCACATCCAAGCGGTGCTTGGTGAACGCCAGGCCACCATCTCCCAGCACCTCATGGCCCTGCGTGCCGCCAACCTCGTCCGCACTCGCAAGGACGGGCTGCGTGTCTTTTACCGCATTGCTCAACCTCACTTGCTCGAGGCGCTCGACAGCCTGCGACCCCTGGCGATCGGCGCGGCCGGCGCCACCGCACGCCGCGCTCCACGGCTCCGTCTGATGCCCTCCCGCGGGCGCTGCACGTGCCCTCGCTGCCAGGCCAGCTCGGCCTGAATGGTCGACGCATGACACTGCTCATCTCGCTCCTCTTGGGCGGCCTCGGGAATCTCGCCTCTTACCTGGCGGCGCACGTCTTATTGTGTCTCGTGCCTGCCTTCTACATCGCCGGCGCAATGACGGCCCTCATACCCAAGACCGCCGTTACCCGCTTCCTGGGCCGTTCCACGCCCAAGGGGCTCTCGTATCCCGCCGCGGCATTGGCTGGTTCACTGCTCGCCGTGTGCTCCTGCACCATCGTTCCTCTCTTCGCCGGCATCTATCGCAAAGGCGCGGGTATCGGCCCGGCGTTGACCTTTCTCTTCTTCGCGCCAGCCGCCAATATTCTTGCGCTCATCTACACCGGAGGGATTATTGGCGTCGACCTGGCACTCGCGCGCTTTCTCTTGGGGCTGGCCTTTGGCATCGGCATCGGCCTGATCATGGCCGTGCTCTTTCGCGACGCCGACATCGCCCACGACGCTGCCACCGATTCTCTCTTCGCCGGAAGGCCCCACATGGGCGGCGCGGCCGCCATTCTGTTCGTCGTGCTCATCGCCCTCCTGCTCGTGGGCACGCTCAAGCTCGATGCCCTCGCAACACCCATCGCCCAAGTGACATTCGGCATTCCGTCCATCGGCCGGGCAGAGACCGCCCTGCCCCAGCTCTTCCCCTTCGACGCGGCAAGGGGCGAGGAGGGCGTGACATCGCAAGGCGCGGCGCTCATCCTTCTGCTTGTCCTCACTGGGCTCGCCTCATGGCGGGGGCTGGAGAACATCCACCAGGGCTTCTCGCGATGGACGGCTGTCGCGGCCGCCTTGGTCGTACTGACACTTGTACTGGCCGCAGTGCGCGTTCTGCCTCACGCCGACTCGCTTGACATCCTCATTACTCCGCGCGCGGCGGGCGTTACTGCCGCTCTCGCGGCCGCGATCCTGATTGCATGGCGTGGGTTGCCCCGCGACTTGTTACGCGACTGGCTCTGGGAAACCTGGCGTTTCGTCAAGCAGATATCTCCTCTTCTCATCGCCGGGGTCTTCGTGGTGGGCATCTTGCGCATGCTCATCCAGCCGATCTGGATCGAGACCGTTGCCGGGTCCAATTCGCTCATCGGCAACGCCGCCGGTGTTCTATTTGGTGTCTTCATGTACTTTCCGACGCTGGTCGAGGTGCCCACGGCGAAGATGCTGCTCGGTCTGGGCATGCACCGCGGCCCCTTACTGGCCTACCTGATGGCCGATCCGGAGCTCAGCCTGCAGAGCATTCTCATGATCACACCCATTCTCGGCAGGCTGAGAACTTGGGCATATGTCGGATGGGTGGCGCTCTTCAGCACGCTGGCCGGGCTGATCTACGGGGCATGGGTTGACGGTGCTCGCCTGCCGATGATCGCCCTCTACATCACAGGTTTTGTTGCGCTTCTCGGAGGCGGATTCGCCGTACTTGACCGCCATCGGCGGGCGATGCGTGAGCGCAACTCACTCGCGACTCCTTCCACAATCCGCGAAGCCTAGGAGGCATCATGCTCGACATCAAAGTATTGGGTCCCGGATGTGCCAACTGCAAGAAGGTGGAGGCGATCGCCCAGCAAGCGGTGCTGGCCATGGGCGTCGAAGCCAACATCGCTAAGATCACCCAAATGGAAGAGATACTGACGTACAACCTCCTTTCCACGCCGGGGCTGGTGATCAACAGCAAGGTCGTGTGCTCCGGGCGAGTGCCCTCACCGGCCGAGGTCGGCACTTGGCTCGCCGATGCAATGGAGGCTGCCTAGCATGAAGACCGACGCCCTCCACCACGTTGCGTCTGAACCGCATCGCCGTCTGGGAACTGGCGATCGCTTGCTGACCTTGTGGATATTTCTTGCCATGGTCATCGGCGTCGGACTCGGCTACTTCTTCCCGCAAGCCGTGAGCTCCTTCAACCGCGCGGTCACCGCGGGCACGACCAATATTCCAATTGCCGTCGGCCTAATTCTCATGATGTATCCACCCCTTGCGAAAGTCCATTACGAGGAACTGCGGGAGGTGTTCCGCGATTGGAAGATCCTGACCTTCTCGCTCGTGCAGAACTGGATCATCGGCCCGCTGCTGATGTTCGCCTTGGCCATCCTCTTCCTCCGTGGCTATCCGCAGTACATGGCCGGCCTGATTCTCATCGGCCTGGCGCGATGCATCGCCATGGTCATTGTGTGGAATGAACTCGCCCATGGCGACAGCGAGTATGCCGCCGGGTTGGTGGCTCTCAACAGCCTCTTCCAGGTCTTCTTCTACAGCCTTTACGCCTTCTTCTTCATCACGCTGCTCCCCACGTGGTTCGGCCTGCAGGGCAGCGCCGTGCACATCACTATCGGCGAGATCGCCCGCAGCGTCTTCATCTACCTCGGCATTCCCTTTCTTGCAGGTTTCGTTTCGCGCTGGGTCCTCATCCGGGCCAAAGGCCCCGCCTGGTACGAAAGGGAGTTCATCCCGCGCATCAGCCCGCTGACCTTGGTGGCATTGCTGTTCACGATTGTCGTCATGTTCAGCCTGAAGGGCGGGCTCATCGTCTCACTCCCCTTGGATGTCGTGCGCATCGCAATCCCCCTCGCCATCTACTTTGTGGTCATGTTCCTGATCAGCTTTTGGATGGGCACCCGCCTCAAGGCCACGTACGCCAAGACCGTGACCCTGGCCTTCACCGCCGCGAGCAACAACTTCGAAGTGGCAATCGCCGTGGCCATCGCCGTGTTCGGTCTCAACTCGGGCGCCGCCTTCGCAGCGGTAATCGGTCCACTGATCGAGGTGCCAGTAATGATCGCACTGGTCAACGTGGCGTTTGCCCTCCGCCGAAGGCTGTTCCGCGATCCGTCCAGCTCGTTGATCGATCGGCCTAAATTCGAAGAAGGGTGACCCATGCCAGACACCGGCGACGATCCCTTCCCTGACCTTCCACTTACGCCCGAGAGCGCAAGGTGTTGCTGCGACCCGTATGCCGACCTCCCGGCAGATCTTCGCCCCCGACCTGCTGCCAAGCCGAACGCCCTTCAGCGCGTCACATGTCCTCTATGCGGCCTCGTCTACTGGACCAATCGCGAGACCACCACCTGTGTTAGTTGCGCCACCTCCCCGGGAAGTGGCTGATGTCGCTGCCCTCGGCAATGAGGCGCATGCAACACTCTCCTACGCGTTTCCGCTGGTCGGGGGCGGTCGTCCTCATGCTATGATTGCGTGTGCCTATCGGAGGTACGTTGCCGGGAGGCACAACTCAGCCCCCGGCCCCGGCGAGCCCGCGAACGCTGGAAGCCTTACTCTCCCAGGATTGAGATGCCAACGCGATCATCCACCGCTGATGCTCACCACTCCGCTTGCGCGATGACCCAAGACCGAGTGGCACAACGGCCTACAAGGGCAAGATCGGTGCTGGCGCTTTTCGCGCTTCTCGCCACAGCCGCATTCAGTGGCGCCACCCCAACGGACAAGGAAGGTCACCCATCCGAGCTCAGCCCCTCCGCGACGCGCTCTGAGACCGCTGCCGCCCCTGCGGTTGTGCATGCGGTCATGTTTTGGATGGAGGGATGTGGCCATTGCGAAGAAGTGATGAACATCGTGCTGCCGCCGCTGGAATCAAGCTACGGCAAGCAGCTGCAGATCCTACTCATTCAACTCGTCGACCAGGCATCGGTCGACCGCCTGTTCCACGCGGCGTGTGAGTTGGACGTGGCGAAAGAAGACGTGGGCGTCCCGTTCCTTATCGTGGGTCGATCGGTGCTCATCGGATCCGGGGAAATACCCGATCAGTTCCCGAGCATCATCGACGCCGGGCTAGCCGCGGGTGGCATCGCGTTTCCAGAACTGACCAGCTTGGCCGACCTGGCTCCGGCGCGCGCAGATGCAGACGATATCGCCCAAGAGATCGCTCTTACCAGCTCCACAGCTTCTCCGACGCCACTACCCGTGGGCAGTGACACCTCAGGCGCGAATAGTTCTGGTTTTGCGGTTGCCTGGGCGGTGATGGTTCTGCTCGGGCTCTCTGTGCTCTTCACTCTCTACGCCTTCCTCGGTGGTCCGCTTCCGGGGTTTGCAGCCTCGGCTAGCGGCCGGACCTGGCTCGTCCCGCTTCTCCTCGGCATCGGGCTCGTCATCGCGGGTTACTTATCTTACGTCGAACTCGCGCGCGTGGAAGCGTTTTGCGGGCCGATTGGCGACTGCAACGCGGTCCAGTCGAGCCGCTATGGCAAGTTGTTCGGCGTCATTCCCATGGGCCTCGTCGGCGTGGCCGGCTACCTGGCAATGTTGGCGGGTTGGAGCTGGCCCCGCTTCCGACACGACGCGTTGGCCCGCATCACGCCGCTGCTCGTGTTCGCGGCGGCGCTATTTGGGGTCTTGTTCTCTATCTACCTTACCTATATCGAACTCTTCGTGCTGCATGCCGTGTGCGCCTGGTGCCTGGGCAATGCGGTCGTGATGCCCTTGCTGCTGCTCATAACGACACCTGCAGCACTCGATGCGCTCGAGGGAGCCGACTCACCCGACTGAGTCTCCACGTCGCCCGCTTTCTTTCAACTGCGTCCTGACAGAACCGCTTGCGAGACTCTCTTCGCTTGATTCGATTCGCGTAATTGTGTTGCGGCTCAACCTCGCGCCCGATATAATCCGACGGTCCGTAATCGACAGGCCCCCATGAAGCCGGGCCCGCGCCGGAAGCCAAGCATCCAGGACGTAAACCCACAGGTCCGGCATGAAACTCCCTCTCGCGATTGGTCTGGTTGCCTTGCTCGCCGCCGTCGTTGTCGGTGCAGCCGCGACCGATTTCACGGCTTATCTCGGTGACGACCCGACCACCTGTAACAACTGCCACGTCATGGATGCCGTTTACGAAAACTGGTTCCATGCCGGGCACCGCGTATGGGCCACCTGCAACGACTGTCACACGCCTCACGAATTCATTCCCAAGTATGTGGTCAAAGGCATCAACGGCTTCAATCATGTCAGCGCGTTCACCCTCGGGCATATCCCCGAGGCCATTCGCGCGAAGGAACGATCGCGGCGCGTGGTGCAGGCTAATTGCATCCGCTGCCACGGCGAGACCGTCTCATCCATCGCGGACGGGCAAATGGACTCCGCGCGCGCCTGCTTCGAATGTCACCGCCAGGCCGCCCACGGATCGCGGGGCATCTCGCATCAGCCCGAGCAAGACAAGACACCCTAGCCGAACCACCCAGCCCCGGAGGCCCTCCATGAAAAAGTGGCCCATCACCACCATCGTCCTGGTCGGCATCATTCTCGTCCTGGCAGGCGCCTTGATCGGGACGCTGCTTTACGTGCGCAACCAACCGCCGCCTACCCGGGGGGTGGCGCCGCTGGTCACCGTGGCCGGGCAGGAATCGGATTCGGCCCAGTGGGGGCTCAACTTCCCCAACGAATACTCCACCTATTTGCAGACGACCAGCAACAACTCGCGCACGGCCCACGGCGGGTCGGAACCTTACTCCAAGCTGGAAGCCGACCCCCGTTTGGCCCAGCTCTTCGCGGGCTACAGCTTCAGCAAGGACTACAACGAGGAGCGCGGTCACGGCAATTCACTGACCGATGTGCGCGCAACCAACCGGGTCAACGAGAACACGCCTGGCACCTGCTATTCATGCAAGAGCTCCGACAACCCGCGCCTGTGGACCGACCTCGGAATGGCGGAGTTTGACAAGACGCCGTTCGTGACGCTAGGTGAGCGAATCATCAATCCCATCGGCTGCGCCAACTGCCATGAAGCGAACACGATGCAACTCGTCGTCACCAATCCTGCCCTCGAGGCCTCGCTCGAGGCCCAGGGGAAAGACTGGCGCACGTTCACCCGCCAGGAGATGCGGACCGTCGTGTGCGGCAACTGCCATGTGGAATACTACTTTCAGGGCGAGGGCAAGTTGCTCGTCTTCCCGTGGGCGGAGGGAACGCGCATCGAGAATATCGCCGCTTACTACGAAGGGATCGAATTCTCCGATTGGGCGCACGCCGACTCAAATGCGCCGATGATCAAGATCCAGCCCAGAATTCGAGATGTTCACCGCCGGCAGCACGCACTTCGCTGCAGGCGTGGCGTGCGCCGATTGCCACATGCCCTATACCCGCGACGGTGCAGCCAAGTACTCCACCCACAATGTTCGCAGCCCGCTGCTCAACGCTTCGGTTGCGTGCGGAGCGTGCCACCCGGACGTCGAGTACGCTACAGCACGCGTCGCGGCCATCCAGGCCCAGGTGCGGGCCACCATGGACGCCGCCGAAGATGCACTCGTCGCGGCCATCCAGGCCATTCATGCGTCTGCCGCCTTACCATCGGCCGACGCGGCCCTGCTGGAGGATGCGCGCCGCCTGCATCGCGAGGCACAACTTCGATGGGATTTCGTCGCGGCCGAGAACAGTATGGGCTTCCACAATCCCGAGGAGGCGCTGAGCATCCTGGCCGCCGCCACCGACATGGCTCGCCAGGCACAGGTGGCCGCGCTGCAAGCGGCCGCTCCCGAAAGCGCCCCTGCCCCGTAGACCGGGTGCGACCTCCTGAGCACATCGCAGGCGCCCGTTGGGCGCCTGCGGCATTTCTCGCCGAGCGTCTCCGCGCCACCGAATCGAGTAGAATTCGCCTGGCTGGGATCGCTGTGTCCCTTTGGACTTATGCTCCTACGAGTCGGGCGACCTCAGACCGATCGTCCCGAAAGGTAATGCAATGGCCGATCAACGCATGGACAAGCTTGCCGATTTGCTGGTCAACTACTCGATTGGCGTTCGTCCGGGTGAGAAGATCCTCCTTCACGCGCCAACGCCCGCGGAGCCCATCGTTACCGCCCTATATCGGGAAGTTCTCAAGGCCGGCGGCTTTCCTTACTATTACGCCATCGTTCCCGAGTTCGAGCAGCTGCTTTATCGGTTCGGCAGCCGCGAACAAATCGAGTACATCCCGCCGGCGATAACCCACGCCATGGAGACCTTCGACGCTCGCATCCGCGTTATTTGCGACCCGAACACAAAGGCCCTCTCGTCGTTCGATCCCGACAAGATCGTGATGCGCCGCAAGGCGGAAGGCCCGCTGATGCGCACGCTGATGCAACGCACGGCGGCAGGCAGCCTGCGCTGGACCGTGGCCCTCTTCCCGACGCACGGCCACGCTCAAAACGCCGAGATGAGCACAACGGAATTCGAGGATTTTGTGTATCGGGCGTGCATGCCAGATGAGAACGATCCCATCGGTTATTGGAAGAAAGTCTCAGCGCACCAGGACCGCATCATCCAATGGCTCAAAGGCAAACAGAAAGTGCACCTCACCGCCCCGGCCACCGATCTGCGGCTGAGCATCGCGGGTCGCACATTCGAGAATTGCGACGGACACATGAACATGCCGGACGGAGAAGTGTTCACCGGCCCGGTAGAAGATAGCGTCGAGGGCATGGTGAGCTTCACCTATCCCGCAATCTATTACATGCGCGAAGTGCAGGGCGTACGCCTGTGGTTCGAGAAGGGCAAGGTGGTTAAGGCTCAGGCCGACAAGGGCGAAGATTACCTGGTGAAGACGCTGGACACCGACGCAGGAGCGCGGTACGTGGGCGAATTCGCCATCGGCACGAATGACGGCATCACCCGCTTCACGCGCGAGATCTTGTTCGACGAGAAGATCGGCGGCAGCTTCCACATGGCCATGGGTTCGGGCTACCCAGAAACTGGTAGCAAGAACGACTCGGCCATCCATTGGGATATGATCTGCGACCTGCGGCAGGGGGGGCAAATCACGGTTGACGATCAACTCATGTACAAGGACGGCAAGTTCGTCATCTGACGCCGCCCGCGCACCCCTCGATCGCTTTCCTTAGCGCGCAGCGAAGGCCTCCATCGGAGGCCTTCGCATGACCAATCCCCCGGCAGATTCATCACCGCCCAGGCGGCTCTTCTTCGAAGCGCTCCACACAATAGGTGGAAACGCGCAACTCGCCGCGCTGCCAGGCATCCCCCCGCACACCCAACTTCTCGCACAGCAATCCTAAGAAATCGACCGAGTTCGGCACTTTGTCCCACACTTGCGGCAGGAATGTTGCCCTCCGCCTCCCACTTGCGAGGATGACCCCGTCGATTCCCGGACGAAGCTTATTCAGCAAATCGTCGCCGCTGGAATACTCCAGCGGGACGGGCGTGCTGAGCACCGAGAGCTCGATACGCACACGCGGCACTTCCTCAGGCGTCACGGGAGGGAAGCGATAGTCATTCACTGCCGCATCCAGCGCGTGTTCTTCTACGTCAAGCGCTAGCGCTCGGGTGGCCTCGAGCGAGCCGATACACCCTCGCAGCTCGCCGTCAATCGTCAGCGTCACGAAGCAGGCCCCCTTCTCACGCAATGCGTCCGAGAACGCAGCCGACTCACGCGGCGCCTGCGGCGTGCCCGCCACCCCCCGTTCAATTGCGCGGCGCGCCAGCGTGAGCAGGGTGCGTCGGTCTTCCATGTCGAGCGCCACGGACTCCTCCCCGCTCCGCAGTTCGGTTTCGACTACGGAGCCTCTCCCCCCATGCCCTTCGGTGAGGCGTAGGCCCGACCGAAGTATACAAGCGGAGTCCCCAATCGCAACTCGCCGACCTCTTCGACCTGCCCAACGACAATACGGTGAGTCCCAGCTAGAACGGTCTGCACGACGCGCACTTCCATCGTGGCCAACGAACCCTCCAGCAGCGGCACACCCAGCCGCCCTCGCTGCCAGACCCCCTCCTCGAACCGCCGTCGTTCGGCATCGGCTTTAGCGAAGGTGACCGCCAACTCTTTCTGCTCCGCCGCGAGGATTGACACCCCGAAGATGCCTGCCCGCTCGACCCATTGGGCGGTGTCACTGCTTCCATTGAGAACAACCAATATCAACGGCGGATCCAGTGAGACGGAGGTGAACGAACTGACCGTCATGCCGCGTCGCGCGTTATCGACCTCGGCCGCCACGATGCAAATCCCACTCGTCCAGCGGCGCATGGCTTCACGTAAACCGGCTGCCTCGTGTGTCATCAACCTGACCTCGTACGGGGGATGATATCTGCCCGCCGCGCGTGGGTCAAGTTGCACGACGCGCTCGGGCACCGATCTCAATCTGGCGCTGCGGCTGCTCCTCATCGCGGGCTCAACTCATGGTTCGCAGCGCCTGACTTGACGCACTGTAACCTGCGGGATAGACTGCCCCTTCCGGGATGAGCGTTCAGGGACTCCTTTGAGGCATAACCCTTGGCATTCGTTCCTTGCCGAAATGGACGACGACGGGCTTCACCCTGGCCGCATGTGGCTCCCATCTCGACCGCTCTTCGCGCGCCTCTGCAGGCGCCCTTCGGCAATTGGCGGCGAACATCGCCAAAGGAAGTTGACTCCCTGCCAAGTTGGCTTCCCTTGGCGTGTCCCCCGCGTGGAGATTAGGTGGCTCCATCATGCCCGCGCAACCCGAGATTGACCTTCGCCGGCATTCAGCGCAAACCCGTTCGCGGATGGTGCGAATCGGTCTTGTCCTAATCGTCGTCCTCGTCGTGTTTCTTGTGGCAGTGGTCTATGGGCTGCCTGCGGCAGGCGTCGGCGCACTGTGTCTGGCCGGCGGATTGCTCGCCATCGCGGCAGTCGCGGGGGTCTTGTGGATTATCCGATTGATCGTCACGCGAGCAGGCTACGATGAGTGAGGCGACTCACACCGAGTTACTTGCTGGGCTGACCTGCCGAATATCGCCCGCGACCCTGCAGCCGGCTGCAGGGCTCGCCTTCCTCCTGCATGGTCTGGGGGGAGACGAGAACTCAATGGACGTCTTTCGACCCGCGCTCCCAGATCGTCTGCTTGTCGTCTCGCCGCGCGCGCCGTTCCTCGTACTCCCGGACGGCCCATCCTGGCATGCCCGGTTGGCTAGCCATACTTGGCCTCGCTTAGAGGAATTCGAAGACTCTTGCGCGCACATCGCGGCGCTGGTTGATGCACTCCGCGAACGTGGTCACCCCGCGCACCCCTTACTGATCGTCGGCTTCAGCCAGGGCGCAGCCGCCGGCGCGGCATTCGCTTTCCAGCATCGGCCCAAGCTCGACGGGCTTGCGCTTCTCGCCGGCTTCGTCCCTCATCCGTCTGGGCCCGCGCGCGTTGACCAGCCGCTGAGCGGGTTGCCGACATTCGTCGCCAGCGGAGCATTGGATACAACCGTGCCGCCCGAGAAAGCGATGCAGGCGATCGAACTGCTGAGCAAGGCCGGGGCGAGTTTGACGACTTGCGACGCACCCATCGCCCACAAAGTCTCCGCGCAATGCGTGCGCGCCCTGCGCGCGTGGGCAGGGTCATTGGTTGATAACGTGTCGAAATCGAGTGGCCAAACGCGTGAGAGTTTGTAGGTAATCTAGTGGCTATGCGCATTCACTCCCGCTTTCGGCATGTCCAACCCCTAGCCGCCGCTGTCCTGGCGCTCGTCATTGGCTGCACCTCAGCCCCAACGGCACTGCCTCTCCCCACGCCCAGCCCCGCCCCTGCAGCTATTGAGCATCAATCGCTGCTCCCACTGGTTGCCCGCAGCGCAATTGCGCCCATCGATGAAGGTCTGCCGTTTCATCCTCTTTCACAGCCACAGACCGCCCTCTCGCCGAGCAACCTTGCCCGCCTCCGCCAGCTTGCGCAGGTTGGACG
>MGOA01000051.1:5409-8792 GCA_001796965.1 Chloroflexi bacterium RBG_16_64_43 | reverse complement strand
AATCGGATCCGCACTCGCGTGAACGAATGGGTGCGCGATGCACGCTCGGGCCAGGATCGCGCGCGGTGGGCGGCGATCGAGGCGGATATCGACACCGCGCGCATCGGCACCATTCACAGCTTGTGCGCCGAGATTCTCCGCGCCCATCCGGTGGAAGCTGCGGTCGATCCGGGGTTCGAAGTGCTCGAGGAGGGCCTGGCCGCGGCCTGGAAGTCGCAGGCGGTGGAGGATGCGCTGACCTGGGCCTCGGGCGAGGCCGATCTCGTGCCCGTGTTGCGCGCGTTCACACCCATGCAGCTGCGCGCCGGGCTAGCGAAACTGATCGGGTTTCGACTCGAGTCGGCCGAGGCCTTCGAAGGAGTAGACCTCGTTGCCCGTTGGGACGGCGCATTGAATGCACGAGTGCGAGAATTCACCGAGGGCTCTGAGGTCGTCGGTGCAGTCCGGCGGCTGGAGGATCTGGAGACGGAGGGCCGACTGGAGGCCGACGCTGGCCCGAAGCTGAACGAGCAGGTGCAGCAATTGCTCGGTGAATGGCATGCCATGGCTGAGGCGCTCGCGCACTCGAGCCCGATTGAGGCCGTGCTGCGTCTGGCGGGTATCCGCGAGGAATGCCTCAATCTCACAGTCGGAAAGAAGGCAGGCCAGGCGAAGCCTCTTGTGCGCCTGATCCGCGATTTCTACGAGGCGCAGGTGGAGCGCTGGCTGGGTCGGGTCAAGGACGCCCAGGCGCTGGAACAGGCAGAGGAGTCGCTTCGCGCGCTTGTACCAGGGCTGCGCGCGCTCTTCGCCAAGGCGGCCGAGTTCTACGCGCGCGCCAGGGAGCAGAAACACGCGCTCGACTTCGATGACCTGGAAGATGGGGCTGCCCGCCTGCTCGACCGCGACGAAGTGCGCCGGCGCTGGCGCGACGAGATCCGCGCCGTGCTGGTGGACGAATTCCAAGATACGAACGCGCGGCAGCGCCGCATCGTCGAGGCGCTCTCGGGCTCGCGCGACGAGGAGCACGGCGGGCTATTCGTCGTTGGCGATGCCAAGCAGTCCATCTACCGCTTCCGCGGCGCGGATGTGACGGTCTTTGTCGATGTCGAACAGGCGGCGGCGAAGGCCGGCGGCGAAGTGTTGCACTTTGCCGAAACATTTCGTGCACACGCCGGGCTGGTGGACGTGCTCAACGGGCTGCTGGCGCCGGCCATGAATTCGGCCTTCCCTCGTCGTCCCTACCAGGTTCCTTACGAACGATTGGAGGCCAGGCGCGCTGAGCCCCGCGACGAGACGTGTCCCCCGTTCGTCGAGATGCTTATCGCGGAGGGAGGCAACGCCGAGGCATCGCGCCAGGCGGGCGCCGCGGCGCTCGCACATCGGCTTGGCGAGCTGGCCCGGGCCGGCGTGCCGTGGGACGACATGGTGCTGCTCTTCCGTGCTTCGACATCCTTTCCCGATTTCGAACGCGCGCTGGAAGATGCCGGCATTCCCTTCGTCACCGTTGCCGGGCGAGGCTTCTACGACCGCCCGGAGATCCGCGACCTGCTCAACCTGCTGCGCGCAGTGGCCAACCCCTGGGACGACCTGGCGATGGCCGGGCTGCTGCGCTCGCCGGCGTTCGGTCTGAGCGACGCCGCGCTCTACCGGTTGCGCCGCCCCAGTGCCGAGGGCGAGCCGATGAGCTTCAGGCACGCGCTGCGGGGCGATCTGAGTGCGCTCGGCGAGACCGATCAGCCGCGCGCCGAGCGCGCGCGGGACGCGCTCAAGCGGCTTGAGCCGAAGGCCAACCGCATCTCGGTGGCAGAGCTGCTCAAAGACTTGCTCGATAGTTCTGGCCTCGGCGCGGCCTTGCGCGCGGCGCCCTCGGGCGAGCGCCTGCAACGAAACGTCGACAAGCTGCTGCAGGATGCGCATGCCAGCGGCATTGCCCGCGTCGAGGATTTCCTCGAATACATCGAAACCCTGAAGTCGGCAGGCGCGCGCGAAGGCGAGGCACCCAGCGAAGCCCAGGGCGCCGTGCGCTTGATGACCGTACACAAGGCGAAGGGGCTCGAGTTCCCGGTCGTTGTGCTGGCCGACGCCTCACGTCAGGCGCCCACTGACTACGCGCGCATCATGCTTTCGCGCGAGTTGGGAGTTGTCGCCCGGCCGGGGCGGCGTACAGACGAAGGACCGGTGTCGTACCGGCTGGCCAAGGCCATGGATCGCGAGGAGGAACAGGCAGAGGAACAGCGCTTGCTCTACGTCGGCGCCACGCGCGCCCAGGAGCGGCTGATTGTCATCGGCTTCCGCGGAGGGCAGCGCGGCAGCTCGTGGTTCTCGCAGATTATGGAAGCGCTGCCGGAGGAGAGTGTCTCCGAGGCGGGCGCTGCGACCGGACCGGTACTCAGACTCCCGGACACGGGCGGCCTGATTGCGCTGCGCACGGTGCGCGACCTGCCCGCGCCGGCGCGCCTACCTGCCTTCGTTCGCCCGTTGGCCCGTGAGGAAGCTGCGCTCAAGCCTCTCTATCAGATTGTGCCCGAGGTCGAGTTCGAAATCAGCGACGACAAGCTGCCCTTCCTGGAGGCCGCCCGCAAACGGCGGCAGGATATCTTTGCCGCGCATGCGCGCGAGAGTGCGAGGCTGGTGGGCAACCTGGTGCACATGGCCATACGCCGCGGGTTCGTCCAGGGCGATGTGCGCCTTCGGGCGATGCTTGGCGCGGCAGTTCGCGAAGCAGGCGTGCTCGACGAGGCCGAAGCCGGGGAGCACATCGCGCACGTCACGCGGCTACTCGAGCGGCTCGACGACGACCCGGTTTGGGGCGCGTTCGAGCGGGCGCGGCGCTACCATGAGGTGCCCTTCAGTGTCCCCAAAGGCGAGGGCGTCTCGAGCGGCTACATCGACATTCTGGTCGAGGATGGACCCCGGGCCTGGCAGGTCGTTGATTTCAAGACGACTCGCATCGCGACTGAAGCGGAACTCGAGCGGCTTCTACAAACGGATTTCCTACCCCAGCTTGCACGCTACCGCGAGGCTGTCGAACGCCAACTCGGCGGCACCGTACAGACCCGGGTCTGCTTGCTCGACTACATGGGCCGCCTTGAGTGGCGGCGCGGCCCGTGAAGGAGGAGGAGAGATGGAGAAGAAGGAGATTATCGAGAAGCTGAAGAACAGCCGCGAGGCATTCATGGCGGCGATCGACGGACTCACCGATGAGTCTATGCTTGCCCCAGGTGTGGTTGGCGAGTGGTCGGTGCGCGATCTGCTGGTCCATCTCACCTTGTGGGAAGCTGGATTGGTGACGCTCCTCTTCTATGTCAAAGAGGGACACAAACCGCCGCCGGACGAGAACGCCGCCGAAACTATGGATCAGAGGAATGCGCGTTGGCATGCCGAGAACAAGGACCGCCCGC
>MGOA01000051.1:0-5399 GCA_001796965.1 Chloroflexi bacterium RBG_16_64_43 | reverse complement strand
TCGCCGCTGTGCGTAAGCAGACGCTGCGCCGCGTGCGGGCCCTGACCAAGGCTGAATTCGAACGAGCGGAAAAGCTCGCCTGGTTGGAGGGCGCACCTCTATCGCAGTGGATCGCCAGCGACACCTTCGAGCACGAAACTGAGCACATCCAACAGATACGCGCGTGGCGCTCGCGGCAAGGGGTCTAATCACGATTGGGGGGTGAGCAGACTGGGAGTAGAATAGCAGGTTGCAACGCGGGCCGGGCGCCGTTCCCGGCCCTGCGATTGCCTGGCGGCGACATTCGCCGCCCACCGACTTGTAAGCAGGGGAGTGGTAGGCGTGAACCCGCATCCCGAACAATACCTGCACGGCACGTACTTGAATACGCGCGCGATGTTCGAGTCTCAGCCAGCCATCGTCCAGCGATTTCTGGAGGCCCAGGCCAACCAGTTGGCGGCCGAGCTGATCGAAGGCAGCTCACACGTGCGTTTCACGCTGCCCGACAAGGTGATCGTCGAAGGCACTAGCTTGGAGCTGCCGGCCGGAGCGCGCCGGCACACGGTGGGATCGCTGCGCGAGAGGCTTCTGGGAGGCGACCTGCGCGCCTCGGCGCGCCAGCACCTGACGGACCTGGAGGCCTCGCCCGACCGGGGGTTGGCATCGGCAGCACGATTGATGCGCTTTGCATGTGCCTTCCAGATGATCCATGCCATCTTGCCCGAAGGCCGGCGGGTCACGTATGCCGTTCTGGAGGGCGAGGATCTTCCGACCCAGCCTGTGCGCGACGAGCTGGAGCCCGAATCCGCGATCACCGCGGCTTCCGATGCCATTGTCGAGGAAGGCCGCCAGGAGGAGGGCCGCGGGCAGCTGATCGTTCCGTACGTGCCCGCGGCGCGGCGCTTCTTCCTGCCGCAGTGGGTGGCTTTCGACGATGAGGGCCGGCTGCTGGTCGGCTCGGAGGAGGAGGCCGAAGCGCATCTGGCCTCGATGCAGCGCTACCTGTTCGTGCTGCACGCGGCTGTGGCGCTGACCCCTTACATCGTGGCCGACGAAGAATACGGGCGCAAGCGCTACGGCATGCTCGGGCAGCTGGTCAATCAGGGGCGCGCTCTGGCGCACTTCCACACCGGCCAGGTCATTGACACCATCCGCCGCCGGGCCGGCGCGGGCGAGCTCAACCGCGGGTTGAGCCTGACTTTGCCCTACTTCGACGACCAGCAGCTCGAGATGCGCCGCTTCCGCTTCGAGGTCATCCCGGCTGGGCGCATCATGTTCGTGCCGGCCTTTGTGGTGCGCGCCGTGCGCGAGGAGCAGGGCAAGATCGCACAGGATACACGCCTCAGCCCATCCACCCGCAAGTACCTCCTCGGCCAACTCGAATTGCTCGAGGCGGCCTTCGACACCGGCGCCTCCCGTTCTTAGAAAGATCTCAGTCCACCGCCATGTTGTCCGTACTGTTACTGATTGCATTCTTCTTTATCGCCTGGAAGGCGGCACCCCGCGAGCGTCAGGAGGACGCGCACGTCCACGGAGCGGGGCAGGTTGGGTTACTGGCGGCTGTCGCGCTCTTTGGCGTCGACTACTTTACCTCCTACTTCTACGCCTCTGGGGAGATGTTGAGCGCCCTTCATCCCTATGGCCTGCAGAGTTATGCCTACGTCGCGGTTATCGCCATCGCCCTGGCCAACTTTGTCTTTGGCGCGCTATACATGTATTCCTTGGGAGTGTTCAACGAAGGCGGTGGTTCGTTTACCGCCGCCATGCGCTATCTCGGCCCTTCGCTGAGTCTGATTGTGGCGGTCGTGCTCATCCAAGACTACGTCCTGACAATCGTCGTCTCAACGCTCTCGGGCGTCGATCAATTGTTGTCGATCACCGGAGCCTACGGTATCCCATGGTTTTGGCATTTCGCAATCGGCGCCGCCCTGGCCATGGTCACTTGGGTGCTAACTATCCGTGGGCGCGGCGAATCCGCTCAGGTGGTCTTCACACTTCTGGGAGTCTTCTTGTTGCTCACGGTGCTGATGGCTAGCGGTCTGGTGACCGCCGTGATGCGGAAGGTCCCGGCGGAGATTGCCGCGACAGCCGTGCAGACCCCAACTTTGGGCCAGGCTCTCTACCACATGCTGACCGCTTCGATGAAGGGCATGGTCGCGTTGACTGGGCTGGAGGCCATGTCGAATGGACTGCAATTTGTCAAGGACGAGGATGCACAGCTCGTGCGCTGGGGGAAAAAGCACCTGCGCCGCCTGACGTGGCTTTGGACTTTCTACAGCGGGAAGACCGGGATTGGACGATTCGTGCAGACGTCATTCTTGTTCTATGGTGGGCTTACAACATCGCTGCTGACCATTTTCGGAATCCACTTCAACGTGTTCGACGGAACGCTGGGACGGACGCTGGTCGGTAACCTGGCCTTCATTGGATTTGGCCAACTGCCGAGCGGAGTCGTACTCTATTGGGCCTATCAAATCCTGGCTGTGGCTCTCCTGGCGGCCGCCTCAATGACAGCCTATCAGGACCTGCAGGCCATGGCCTGGCGAAATGTAGCCATCGGCGAGATTCCGGAGATCGTGGTTTACCGAAACCCCAAAGGCACGTTCACGCGGCCAGTGACTGCCGCTTTCCTTGCGGCCGTGTTCATACAATTCTTGGTGCGCGGTCGCACCTCTCTGGCCATGCCCTACTACGGCGTTGGCGTCTTCTTGCCGATCATGGCAATGGCGCTGGCTATTTTCCGCCATGTGAGCCGGTCCTACGCGGGGCGAAAACGGGGCTGGGCGAGGGCTGCAGCAGGCTTCGCGGTAGGGTTAGCAGGTGCCGTTTTCGTCGGTCAGGTCGCAGGCAAGTGGGAAGAAGGGGGATTGCTGGTCCTCATCTCTCTGCTTGTCTTAATACTGATGGGGCATGCGATCCTCATTTCACCCATCGGTTACCGCAATCCAGATCAGATCCATCGAATCATCCGCGATAAGGCGCGCGTCACGGGACCGATGGGTTCTATTGTTGAGTGGCAGGCGCTGAAGACGCAAGAGTATCGCCACGCCTTGCTTGTCGCAGTAGCCCGCTTCTGGGAGTTGTTCGGGGTGCGACGCCCGATGCGCTTCGAACCGCTGCCTCCACCGGCGGGCGAATACGACGAGGCGTCGCACGTGGACCATCCCGAGGCGCGTTCTCTCCTAGAGGAGTATCTGAGCTCCCATCCCGCCGAACCGAAACTGGGCGGTGCCCCCAAGGAGACAACCACGCCCGGGGAGGACGGTCAACTGTGACGGGGCTCAAGCTCTGCCTCGGAAAGTAGCTCAGGGGGTACACCCCTCGCGCCGGTGGTCGATGGACGACCCAGCCGGCACCGCCGTTCATCCTAGGAGCGTTCTCCACCTCGTGCACGCCCATCGCGTCCTCCCATGAGCACAACCCCGATTCATGCGCAGCGTGTGGCCGAGGTCTTCGCAGGCCTGGAGACGGCGCCGAAAGGTCTTTCCACCTCGGAAGCCCTCGCGCGCCTATCCCTCTACGGCCCCAACCTGATCTCGGAGGCCCCGCCGCCTCCCTTTGCAAGGCGCCTGTTACCGCACTTGGTGCATGTGATGGCGCTGCTATTGTGGGTGGCAGGTGGTGTAGCGCTCGTGGGCGGCCGGCCGCTGGTCGGACTGCTAATCTGGATTGTGGTGCTGGTCAACGCCGGCTTTTCGCTGTGGCAGGAATACCGCGCTCAGCGAGCCGTCAGCGCCTTGCGCAAGGTGTTGCCCGCCTTTGCCCGCGTCTTGCGCGATGGGCGGGAATGCGAAATCGCCTCAAGCGATGTGGTGCCCGGCGATGTGCTCGTCCTGGCTGAGGGCGACAGCATCCCGGCCGATGCCCGCGTCATTGAGGAGTACGGCCTGCGCACCAACCACGCCACCCTGACCGGCGACGCGGTGCCGCTGCGGCGTACGGCGGAAGCCTCGCTGGTGGAAGGGATCTCGGAGGTGGAACGGCCGAACTTGCTCTTCGCCGGTACCTCCGTGGCCTCTGGCACGGGCCGGGCCATTGTGTTTGCCACCGGCATGCTCAGCCAATTTGGGCGCATCGCCCATCTCACGCAGGGAGTACGCGAGGGCCCCAGCCCGCTACAGCGCGAGATGCGGCGAATCACGCGCGTGATCTCGGTCATCGCCCTCGGCGTTGGCACGCTGGTCTTCTTCTCGGGCATCTTCTACCTGCGGTGGCCGGTGGCCGAGGCTTTCATCTTCGGGGTGGGCATCATCGTCGCCGCAATTCCGGAAGGGCTGCTGCCCACAGTGACCCTCACCCTGGCCATGGCCGTGCAGCGGCTGGCACGGCGCGGGGTGATCGTCAAGAAGCTGGCGATGGTGGAAACGCTGGCCAAGGTGTCGGTCATCTGCTCAGACAAGAGTGGCACCCTCACTCAAAATCAGATGACCGTACGCGAGGTGTGGTGTGGTGGCCGCATGCGCAGCCTGAGCGGCGCGGGCTACGAGCCGGCAGGGGAATTCCATCCGGCGGCCGACTCGGATGGCGCGCGCCGGGACCTGGAGGATCTACTCACAGCGGGGCTGGTGTGCAACAACTCGCGCTTGATCGCGCCGACACCCGAACATCCGCGCTGGACCTCGCTTGGCGATCAGACCGAAGCCGCACTACGTGTGGCGGCGGCCAAGGGCAGGCTCAACGAAACGCAGGTGTCCGGCGCGCTGCCGCGCATCCACGAGATCCCTTTTGATGCTCGGCGCAAGCGCATGACCACAATACACCGCGGACCTGAGGGCGAGGTGGCGTACGTCAAAGGTGCCCCGCGCGAGGTGCTGGCGCTGTGCACGGCCATCCAAATCGACGGCCGCGAGCATCCCCTGGATGACGCGCGCCGGCGCGAGGTGCTCGAGGCCAACGACGGCTTCGCCCGCCATACGCTGCGCGTCCTGGCTCTGGCCCGGCGGCGTCTAGACCCGCGCTCGGCGCCGTACCTGGCGGAGCGAGTTGAAGCCGAACTGGTGCTGCTGGGTTTGGTGGCGATGATGGATCCGCCCCGCCCGGAGGCGGAGGCCGCCGTCCGCCGCTGCCGCGAGGCGGGCATCCGTCTGGTCATGGTCACCGGCGATTACGGGCTCACCGCCGAGTCGTTTGCCCGGCGCTTGGGCATGGTCACCGGCGATCGCCCGCGCATCATCACCGGCGCCGATTTCGAGACCATGAGCGATGCCAGCCTGCAGGCGGCGATTGCCGAGGAAACCCTCTTCGCCCGCATGGCGCCCGAACACAAGGTGCGTCTGGTGGCGGCATTCCAGGCGCGCGGCGACGTGGTGGCGCTGACCGGCGATGGAGTCAACGATGTGCCCGCGCTGCGCAAAGCGGACGTGGGCATCGTCATGGGCCTGAGCGGCACCGACGTGGCCAAAGAAGCCGCCGACGTCGTC
>MGOA01000050.1 GCA_001796965.1 Chloroflexi bacterium RBG_16_64_43 | reverse complement strand
CGGCGAAGTACTTGAGTCTCGCCGTAAATCTGCTCGAACATCATGTCTTCTCGCGGAGCGTCGTCCCTCCATTTGAGCCCGACATACTCCTCACGCCGGGGTATCCTGCGTTTGTCGCGATCATCTTCGCTCTCAGCGCACGCAGCGAGATTGCGGTTGTGATCATTCAGGTCGTTCTCCGCGGACTGACGGCATGGTTGCTCGTCAGACTGGGCTGGCGGCTCTTCGCCTCGCGAGAGGTGGGTCTAGCCGCCGGGTGGGCCTACGCCTTTGCCGCTGTGCCCTACATGTTCGTCGGCGTGCTTTCTCCCGAGACTCTGTACACCGCCTTGCTCATGGGCACCTTGGTGTTGTTTGCGTCGCGGCCAGCCCTCTTGAACTTGATCGTGGCGGGATTTCTGGCGGGCCTGGGCGTGTTGACCCGCCCGATCGGCCTCGTCGCGATGTGGGGATTGCCATTGGTGGAGATGTGCCGGTCCAAGCTGACTTGGGCCGTCCCGCGGGTCGCGCTTCTGTTCGGCGTCGCCGGCCTGGTTGTCGCGCCATGGCTTGTGCGGAATCAGAGCCTATTCGGCATGCCTGTTCTGACCAGCGTGAGCTCGCACAATTTGCTCAATTATGTCGCCGCCTCGACCCTCGCGCGCGCGGAGGGAACGTCCCTGGCTGCCGGCCAGGAATATGCGATCGCCATCTACCGTGAATACGTCGACCAGCACGGAGCGTCGCTCAACGCGGCTCAGGTTGCGCAAGATCAGCAGAAGGTGGCCGTGGCCATCCTTCGTACTCATCCGCTGCAGGCCATCACCTCGGTTGTTGTCGATAGTCTGAATACGCTTCGACCCGGCGTCAGCTACGTTGCCTTGTTCCTGTGGCCTGGAAGCCTGCCGAACCGAACCGCGTCCGACGAGGATCTTTCGCCTGCTTGGGGCCAGACCGCAAACGGCCCGTTGCTGGCTCTGACGGTCGTGCTCACTACATTCTACGCAACGCTCTTCCTCCTCAGCGGGATCGGATTCGTCATGTGCCTCCGCGCAAGGAACTGGTTGGCTATCTGGGTGATCATGCCGGTGGTCCTGGCTCTTGTCGTCGCCCCGGGCGCGGCCGGGAACGCGCGCTTCCGCATCCCGTTTGAACCGCTTCTCTTTCTCCTCGCCGCATTGGCCGCGACCGCCGCGGCCAGGCGACTGCGCGCGACGAAAGCGCGGCCATGACGGCCGCGCAAATCACCTGGCGAAGTCGGCGTTGACCAGCCGCCTGCGTTTTGACAACCGGCGGAGCATCTCTTACAATTCAGTTCGGCCCTTTCCTGCGCGCCGCCAGGCGCGCAGACGCTCGATACCCCCCAATGCCGGAGGCAAGATCACCTCATGAAGGAATACGCTGCCGACAAGATCCGCAACGTGGCATTGGTCGGCCATGGCGGTTCGGGTAAGACTTCCCTGGTGGAGGCGTTGTTGCATGTGGCCGGACACACCACCCGCATGGGACGCATCGAGGATGGCAACACAGTATCCGACTTCGACGAAGAAGAAATTCGCCGGCGCATTTCCCTCTATACCTCGGTCGTCCCCATCGAGTTTCAAGAGAGCAAGATCAATTTCTTCGACACACCCGGGTTTCCAGATTTCGTGGGCGAGGTCAAGTCGGCTCTGCACGTGGCGGATGCCGCCATCGTGCTGGTCGACTCGGTGGCCGGTGTGGAGGTTGGCACTGAGCTGACCTGGCAATACTGCGACGAGTACAAGTTGCCGCGCTTCGTGCTGATCGCCAAGATGGACCGCGACAACGCTAGTTTCCAGCAGGCGTTGGCCTCGGCCCAGACGCTGACCATGGCCAAGCTCGTGCCGGTGCAGCTGCCGTGGGGCGAGAGGCAGGGCTTCAAGGGCATCATCGACCTGTGTGCGATGAAAGCCAGCCCCGGCGCCGGCAAGGAGACAGTCGAGATTCCCGCCGACCTGAAGGCGGCGGCGGAGGAGGCGCGGGTGGCGCTGGTGGAAGCAGCGGCCGAGGGCGAGGATGCTCTGCTCGAGAAGTATCTGGGGGGGCAGGAGCTGTCGCCCGAAGAAGTCGAACGCGGCTTCCGCAAGGTGGTGCTGGCCGGCACGCATGTGCCGGTCTTCGTCGTGGCCTCGACCGCCGGCAACGGCCTCGAACCGATTCTGCGCGCCGTGCTGCAGCTCTTTCCATCGCCCGCCGAGGGGGCGCCGCGCGTGGCGCAAGGCAAATCGGGTGAGGAGCTGTTGCCCGCCGCCGACGGCGGACCGCTGGGCGCCTTGGTGTGGAAGACGACGGCCGACCCCTTCGTGGGGCGCATGAGCTATTTCCGGGTCCATTCGGGGGTGATGCGCTCCGACAGCCGCGTGTGGAATTCAAAGAAGAGCGTCGAGGAGCGCGTCGGGACGCTGCACATCCCGCACGGCAAGGAACAGATCGCCATCGCCGCTGTGCATGCCGGCGATATTGCCTCGGTGGCCAAGCTTTCCGCGACCGCCACTGGCGACACGCTGTGCGAAAAGGCGCATCCGCTCAACTTCAGTCTGCCGAGCTTCCCGCAAGCGTTGTATTCGGTGGCGGTCAGCCCGAAGACCCAGGCCGATGCGGCCAAGATCTCGCCGACGCTGACCCGCCTGTGCGACGAGGACATGACCCTCGCGTGGCACAACGAGCCTTCGACCACCCAGACCATCCTGCAGGGAATGGGCGATCAGCACATCGACGTGGCCATCCGCCGCGCCGAGGCCAAGTTCCAAGTGGGCCTGTCGGTGGAGGTGCCGCGCGTGCCGTACCGCGAGACCATCACGAAGTCGAATTCGGCGCAATACCGGCACAAGAAGCAAACCGGCGGCGCCGGGCAATTCGGCGAGGTGCACTTGCGCGTCGAGCCGCTGGCCGAGGGCGACTTCGAATTCGAAAACGAGGTCTTCGGCGGCGCCGTCTCCAACTCATACATGCCGGCTATCGAGAAGGGCGTGCGCAGCGTGATGCAGCGCGGGGTAATTGCGGGCTTCCCGGTCGGGGCGGTGAAAGTCGCCATCACCGACGGCAAGGAGCATCCGGTCGATTCCAAACCGATTGCCTTCGAAGTGGCCGGGCGCGAGGCCTTCAAGTTGGCGGTCCAAGGCGCCGGACCGGTTCTGCTTGAGCCGATCATGAACGTGCGCATCGTAGTGCCTGAGGCCAACATGGGTGACGTGATGGGGGACTTGAACACGCGCCGCGCGCGGGTGCAGGGGATGGAGAGCGAGCGCGGAAAAAGCATCATCACTGCCGCCGTGCCACAGGCCGAGATCCAGCGCTACGCAACCGATCTGCGCTCGATCACCGGGGGGCGCGGCTTCTTCTCAATGGAGTTCTCACACTACGAGCACGTACCGTCGCACGTGGCGCAGACGGTTATCGCCGCGCGCCAGAAGGAACTGACCGGCGAGGAAACCGAAGAATAGCCGGCCTCGCGCTGCAATCCCTGAGTCCTAACCTGGCCGCAGGACCGCCGTCGTCATGGGCGGCGCATGTGCGTCGGACCCGGCCGTGTGCCCGCCACAAGAGGCTCCACGCCGCAAAAAGTGCGCGCGGGCGGATGCTTCCTCACCCCATTCTGCGCGGCGCGACGCCGCCCTCGGCTCAGCGCCGGCAATGCATGTGTTCCTTTCCGCTAGCCAGGGCCGTTGCGTGAAGGCCTCGATCATCATCCCTGTGTTCAACGAAGAAGGCACGATCGGCGAGGTGATCGATCGCGTCCTCGCTGTCGATCTTGGAATGCTCGAGAAGGAAATCGTCGTCGCCGACGACGGCTCGACGGACCATACGCATGCCATCGCCGAGGCCTACGCCCATCGTCACCCCGAGTTGGTGTGCCTGGTAACGGCGCCCAGCAATGCCGGAAAGGGCGCAGCGATTCGAATGGGGTTGACTCGCGCAACCGGCGACATCCTGGTAGTTCAAGACGCCGACCTCGAGCTTGATCCGGCGGATCTTCCCCTGGTGGTCGGGCCGATCGCCAGGGGGGAGTACACCGTTGTGTATGGCTCGCGATTCATGCGAAGTGTCTCCCACATCCCCACCCCAACCCTACTGGCTAACGGTTTTCTGAGCCTGCTCACCAACCTGCTGTTCGGCTCGCATCTCACCGACATGGAGACAGCCTACAAGGCTTTCCGGCGCGAGGCGCTGAAGGGCGTGACGCTGGAAAGCAACGGCTTTGAAATAGAACCTGAGATCACGGCCAAGATCCTGCGCCGCGGACTCCCCATCTTCGAAGTCCCCATTCGTTACGCCCCCCGAACGGCCGGACAAGGGAAGAAGATCCGCTTGTCGGATGGTCTCAAGGCCATTCGCGCACTTTTCCGCTATCGCCTCGCCGCCTAGACGTGCGGCGCGCTGCGAGGCAACTGGTCTGCCTATCCCTGCCACAGCCATCAAGATGCGCGAAGGCAACTGCGTGCGGGCCCGCCTCGGTAGCCCCTCCGCCCGCGGGTCTTTGGCCCCGCCTTGACCGCGGACCCTCGCGGCAGAAGGCGATGCGTGGAGTAGAATGGCCCGCATCGCCTCTCCGCGAGGGACTCCATGAGCGAAGACCTACCCAACCTGAGCGATTCCTCCATCCCCGAGATGGCCGTGCGCAAGGTGGATCCGGCGCATGAACCGCCGGCCCCGCGCCGGGCGATGGCCATCCATGCCCACCCGGACGATCAGGAGTTCACCATTGCCGGCACGCTGGGCAAATGGGCGCGCGCCGGGACAGAGATCGTTTCTGTGGTGCTTACCAGCGGCGACGCCGGCAGCAACGATCCGCGCCTGCGCGCGGACTCGCGGCCGGCCCTGGCGCGGCTGCGCGAAGCGGAGCAGCTGGCCGCGTGCCGTGTGTTAGGCGTGAAGCGAACGATCTTCCTCCACTATCCAGATGGCGAGCTCGTGGCCGATCTCGGGCTGAGGCGCGCACTGACCCGCGTCATCCGCGAAGTGCAGCCGGAGGTCGTTCTGTGCGGCGATCCGACCGCCCACTTCTACGGCAACAGCTACGTCAATCATCCCGACCACCGCGCCGCCGCCCAGGCCGCGTGCGATGCGGTCTTCCCCTCCGCCGGCACGCGCCTGATCTTCCCCGAATTGCTCGAGGAGGGATTCGAGCCCCACAGCGTTCGCAGACTGTTCCTACACGGGGTGGAGAAGCCGGATACCTGGATCGATATCGCCGAGTCGATCGACCTGAAGATTGCGGCACTCAAAGAGCACAAGAGCCAGGTGGGCAAGACCGACATCGGCCGACGCATGCGCGAATGGGCAGCCGAGGACGGCAAGCAGCGCGGCCTGGAGTTTGCCGAGACGTACCGGGTGATGGTTCTCGTCGACGAAGCGTAAGTCGACGATGCCCCGGCAAGGCACTGATGCGAATCCACTCAGCCCCGTCTAGAGTCAGGCTACCCCAGAATTGCCAGCCTGCGCTGGGGGCACCCCGGAGTCCCGCTTCTCGAGGCCTGGCCTGCTGAAGGCCGAGGATGATTCATGATCCTCGAACGGATTACCAAGCGAGCCCAATCCGCACAGCTCGACGCCCAGCATGGAGTCTTTTAACATCGCGCGGTATCTGCCCTTCGAGTCCCAGCGGGCTCTGCTGGCTCTGGTGGGCTCACCCCAGGGCCCTTCCCGCCGATCCCCAAGCAGATGGGCACGGTGATGCCCAGCGCCAAGCTATCGTGATCCGCCTGGTGCCGGGCGAGTTTCATCCAGGGTCGTCGTGCACGTCGACCGCGGCCGCCGCGGGCTCTCGGTCACCGCCAGCAGGGGCCGATAGGCGCCCTCCCCCAATTGATCTATTGCACAGCGCACCAGTTTCCGGTTGGGCCGCGCGATTCACCCGTCGCTTCAGACGCTGGATATAATGGCAGGCAATTCCATCGGGGGCATACCTTGTCGGAAGCAACCGATCAGCAATTGATCGCGGGCCTCGCCGCCCGTGACCAGCGCGCACTGCTGCACCTCTACGACCGCTACGCCGGGAAGGTGCTCGGGCTGGCCACACGCATGCTGGGCGAGGCGATGGCAGCTGAGGAAGTGACACAAGACGTCTTCCTCAAGCTCTGGGCGCACGCGGACCGATACCTGCCCGCCCGTGGAGCGGTCTCCACCTGGCTTCTGACCATCGCCCGGCGCACCGCTCTCGACCGCCTGCGGGTCGAGCAGCGCCGGCCGCCTCTGAGCGATGAGACCGATCCCGATGAGACATGGGCCGTGCTGCCGGATCAATCCAGCCAGGGTGACGAAGCCCGCTGGCGCGCGTTGCACCTGGCCGTTGGCGCGCTCCCCGAAGCCCAGCGCCAGCCAATCGAGCTTGCCTTCTATCGCGGCCTAAGCCACAGCGAGATATCCAAGGCGCTGGGTTGGCCGATCGGTACGGTCAAGACTCGCATACGCCTCGGCATGGCGCGGCTGCGAAAGGAATGGTTCGCCCCCGATTAGCCTTGCGCCGCAGAAGATGCGGCCTTGCTGCCTATGCCGTTGAATCGCACCCACAAAAAGAACCAGCCTGCGGCTGCGGCCGCCGCGCCCGTATCACCGCGTGGGCGCATGTCGCACCTTCCCCCTTGGGATGGGGTGGCCGCGGACATGAACAAAGCGCCCGCGACGTGTGGATATGGCCGTGGCGGCGCAGCCGGAATGAGAAAGCGGAGTGGCAGCCAGACCCGAACAGAGCTTCGCCCGCCGGTAAATCCAAATGCCCGGGTCTGGGCGTATCACGTGGTGGCGGGCGTTTCTCCGCTCATGAGCCAATTTCGTGAAAGCCCTTTCGCATCAATCTGCACGTGAATCCATGGGAGCCCATGCGCTGGGCGCGTTGACGACCGATCAGGGCGCCGCGCTGCAGGCGCATCTGGCCGTCTGCCCATCCTGCCACCGCGAAGCGCTGTCCTATCAGGCAATCGGTGAAGGACTACTACACGCCGTGGCGGAGCGCGTGCCTCCCGCACGGGTGCGCGCTACGCTGTTGGCCGAGATGGCCAAGGTACGCCGCCCGGCCGCCTCGCCTCGCCGCATCTCGTTCTCGATGGCCGGCGCTCTGGCCGGTTTGGTGCTCGCCCTTGGCGTGAGCGTGGGGCTGCTCACACAGGTGATGGGTCTTCAGCGACAAGTGAACAGTATGGGCGAGCAGCTGCAAATCAATCAGACCGCACTCGCGCTGGTGGCGTACCCGGGCGCACGCAGCCTTCCCGTGATCGGCGAAAACGCGGGCGGCACCGTCGTCATCGACGCGGATCAACGCCTGGGCGTGCTCATCGCCTGGGGGCTACCGGCGCTCGAATCCGCGCAGACCTACCAAGTCTGGATGATCGCCCCGGACGGCACGCGCACCAGCGGTGGGTTGTTCGCGGTCTCGCGCGCCATGCCGTATACGTCGATCATCTTTCACGCGGAGTCAGCAATGACCGCCTATCGCGGCATCGGCGTAACTGTCGAACCCGCCGGGGGCAGCCTTGCGCCCACCGGCTCGCGAGTCCTGCGCGCAGATTTCTAGCTCCACCCTCTCCTCTTTCTGCTGACGGTTCACGCCTTACGCGCCCACCTTCACCTGCGGCCGTCCGATGCGCGCGCCTCCTTCACGTGCGCACGCCACATCCGGTACACGCGTGCGACAAATGGGTATGTTATAGTTGCCCGATTAGCCTGCAATCAGGAGAAACGGATGCAGCCCGATGCGCGCGATGGACACGCCGTGCCGGCCGGTCTGGGGACCCTGCCCCGGCGCATTGATCGGCTTGGCGAACTGGCCTACAACTTGTGGTGGACGTGGAATCCATCCGCCCAGCGGCTGTTCAGGCGTATCGACGAATCTTCGTGGGAGCTGGCCCGACACAACCCGGTCAACTTCTTGCGCAACATCAAGCGCCCTCTACTAAACGCGGTAGCCAACGAGCGCTCCTTCCTCGAGCAGTACGACCAGGTGTTGGCCACATTCGACGCCTACCTGGCGGCGGAGCAGACCTGGTTCGCGGGCGAGCACGCGGAATTGGTGCGCCGTCCGATCGCCTACTTCTCCAGCGAGTACGGCCTGCACGAGTCGCTTCCTATTTACGCGGGCGGCCTCGGGGTTCTATCGGGCGATCATCTTAAGCAGGCCAGCGACTTGGGTCTGCCGATGGTCGGGGTGGGTTTCCTCTACACGCGCGGATACTTCCGCCAGCGTATCAGCGAAGATGGCTGGCAAGAAGCGTTGTACGAGCTGATCGACTTCAACAACCTGCCCGTGTGGCCGGTGACCGGGCGGGATGCTGCACCCCTGACGGTCTCGGTTCACCTGCCGGGGCGCGATGTTGCGGCGCGCTTGTGGCAGGTGCGCCTGGGGCGCATCTCGCTCTATCTGCTCGACAGCAATGTCGAGGGTAACAGCGAGGTCGACCGCGAATTGACCTCGCGCCTGTACACCAGCGAATTGGAGCAGCGCCTCTCGCAGGAAATCGTGCTCGGCATCGGCGGCGTGCGCGCCCTGCGCGCGCTGGGCTACAACCCCACCGCCTGGCACCTGAACGAAGGCCATTCGGCGTTCGCGCTGCTCGAGCGGGCGCGCGAGTATGTGGCTGCCGGGCGCACCTTCGCCGAGGCCATCCAGCGCGTTCGCGAAACGACCTTGTTCACCACGCATACGCCGGTGCCGGCGGGCAACGATGAATTCCCGCTGTGGGTGGTGGAAAAGTTCTTCTCCGGCTATTGGGGCGAGCTGGGGCTGGAGCGCGACACCTTCCTCGACCAGGGGCGCAACCGGCAGGCCTGGGGCGAGACCTTCTCAATGCCGGTCCTCGCGCTGCGTCTTTCGAGCCGAGCGAATGCCGTCTCGGAGCTCCACGGCCACGTTGCGCGCCGCATGTGGCACGCGTTATGGCCCGACCTCGACGAGAGCCAGGTGCCCATCTCCCACATTACCAACGGAATCCACAGCGCCACCTGGCTGGCGCGGCAGATGGGTGCACTCTTCGACCGTCACCTGCCGGAGGGCTGGCGCGAACGCGTCGACGACCCGCTCGTGTGGGAAGCGGTGCGCCGCATCCCGGACGGTGAACTGTGGGCGGTGCGCAAGCATCTCAAGCGCAGGCTGGTTGCTTACATCCGCGAGCGGACGCGGCGTTTGTGGCTCAGCGATCACGTGCATCCGGTACAAGCCTTGGCGGCGGGCGCGCTGCTCGACCCGTATGCACTCACCATCGGCTTTGCCCGGCGCTTTGCCACCTACAAGCGCGCCAGCCTGATCTTATCGGACTTCGACCGTTTGCTGCGCTTGCTGAACCGCCCCAACACGCCGGTTCAAATCATTTTCGCCGGCAAGGCGCATCCGGCCGATGAACCGGCCAAGCGTTTGCTGCAAGAGGTCTATCGGCTGGCCAAGCGAGCGGAGTGCGGCGGGCGGCTGGTCTTCCTCGAGGACTACGACTTGAACCTGGCACGCTACCTGGTGCAGGGCGTCGACGTCTGGCTGAACACACCCCTTCCGCGGCAGGAGGCCTCGGGCACCTCCGGACAAAAGGCGGCGCTTAACGGCGGGCTAAACCTCTCGGCGCTGGATGGTTGGTGGCGCGAGGGCTACAACGGACACAATGGATGGGCCATCGGCGAAGACGGCCTGACCGCGCCCGAAGCGCCGCCGGCCGCGGAGGCTGCGGGATTGTACGAACTTCTCGAGAACGAAATCGTCCCGCTCTATTACAAGCGCTCGGCCGAAAATGTCCCGGGAGAATGGGTGGCGCGCATAAAGGAGTCCATCCGCACGCTGGCCCCGCACTTCAGCACGCAGCGCATGCTCAAGGATTACCTGCGCGAGCTGTATCTACCCGCGATGCAGATGGCAGGTGGCGCGGAGCCCCTCCCTGTTTCCTCGTCGAACCCCTCGTAGGAGGCCATATGCCGGATCTAGGCACGCTTGCTCCCTGGTTGAGCGCTCTGCTCATCTTCTCCCTGCGGGTCATCGATATGGCCCTCGACACGGTGAGATTCTTGCTCGTCGTGCGCGGACGCAAGGGGCTGGCCTGGGTGATGGGCTTCCTGCAATCGGCCATCTTCGTCGTGGCCATCACCACAGTGCTTTCCAATCTGAAGAATGTATGGAACATCGTGGGCTACGCCGGCGGATTTGCCACCGGGGTGGTGGTCGGGATGCTGCTGGAGGAGCGCCTGGCTATCGGCCACGGACATATGCGTATCATTTCGTCCACTCGCGGCAGCGCCATCGCCGAGGCGCTGCGGGCGCACGGCTACGCGGTGACCGAGATGGCCGGCCGCGGCAAGGATGGCACGGTGGCCGTGCTCAACGCCAGCGTTCTGCGCAAGGATATCGATCGCGTGCAGGGGCTGGTGGCGGGATGCGACCCGGGTGCCTTCGTCACCGTACAGGACGTGCGCCCGGTGCGCCACGGGTTCTGGAGGGCGTAGCGGCCGGCCGTGGTCCAAGAGCGACACAGGGCGTCAACCACACCGGGGCAGCCATGGCTGCCCCGGTGGATTCAAATCGCCGGCCTTGCGACTCAGAATTGTCAAAATTGTTGCGGAAGCACTGCCCTCCTCACCCTCTGCCCCCCCTTGCAGGGCAGGCTCTACGCTGAGTGGCTAACTCGGACGGAGAAGGTTGCGGCGGATACAGGTAAGGGGTGAGGGCAAGGGCCAGTCGCGGTTTCTCGGTGTGCTCCTAGGGGAAACGGAAGCGCACGTTCCACTCGCCGGGCGCCGTCTCGGTGGGAGTTGAATTCTCGCCCACCACCTCGATCCACGTGGCTCCCGGCTTAAGCGGCAGGGGGTCACCCGCGCCGTCGATGAACTGCAGCGGGCTGATTGCGTCCTCGGCCAGCCAAAAACCCTCGACCATCATCCCGTCGCGGAACACCTGGGCCCGGCCGCGCTTGCGATACACGAACTCGATGTTGTACTTCTCGTTGCCCGATCCGCGCGCATACCAGGCGTAGGCCACGACCACATTGGGGGATTGGATCTGCGCTTCAGTGAGGCGGTCGGTCAGAGGCTCCATCACGATCCGGCCTTCCAGTACATCTTCAGACCAACGCTGATAAGCGCCAAGTTCGCTGCTCCAGCGCCACTCGGCACGGGCCCCGTTTGAGAACTGGACGTGCACACGAGTCCCGGGCACGCCCGCGAGCGGCGGTTCACTCGAGAAGACCATGCCGTTCAGGTCTTGCGCCCCCTGCGATTTGGCCAGGACGGTCAGCTCCGCCGTATCGGCGAAGACGCTGTTGACGTTACCGTTGCCCTCTCTGCAGATGGCCGGGCAGGTGGAGGGCGACTGGCTGAACGCCCGCGACGAACCGATCATCCCGATCACGCGGCCAAGCACGAACGGGTCGCCGCCGACGAAGCCCAGAACGCCGTTGTACATTTTCACCAGCTGGCCATCCACCAGGCGCACCGAGCGCATCGGGCCGACCTTCGGGGCGTCGTGCCCAAGGTAGAACGCCAGGAAGCGGGTCATGCCTTCCTCGGTGTAGTACTCGAACACCAGGTCGGCCAGAGAGAGCCCCGTGTGCGGGCGCAAGCTGCGCGGGAAGTTCGAGACCTTGATACCCATCGGCCGCCGATCGAGCAAGGCGGGGTCATCCACCGCAAGTCCGGTTAGAGGATCGATCCCCGGAGCAAAGGCCGGCCCCAGCAGTGCAGGAGTCGGCGAGGCGGTGGCTGTCGGGACTTCCGTTGCGGTGGGTGTCGCCTCGGGCAGCTCAGGCGCGAGGGAAGGCGTTAAGGTTGGCGGTTCAGAAACAGGCGCTTCGGCCGCAGTCGGGGTCGCTTCCGCCGGCGCGATACCCTGTTCGCCGGGCAGCAGTGCCAGTGGCTGCGTGCATCCGATCAACACTGCACTCAGCGCCAGCAACACGATCCCTCGGCTAGTCAATGTCCGTGAAGTGGCCATCGCACCGCCTCCTGGTCTGAATGCTTCAGCAAGGTGAGGCATCTCCCGCTATGGGAAGTCGAACTCGAATCGCCAATTCCCGTCCAACTGGGTGAAGGTGGAATTCTCACCGATCAATGCGATCCAGGTCACCCCGGGATGGAAGGCAAACGGGCCGGATGAACTGGAGAACTGCAGCGGTTGGTCCGGGTTGGCCACCAACCAGCCGCCCTCGGTTGCCACGCCGTCGCGAAACAGCACCGCCCGCCCGGTGCCATACAACATCACGTCGTAGATTTCGACCCGCTGGGGGCGATAGAAGGTAACAAAGACCACCGCCAAATTGGAGACGGTCAATTGCTGGCCGGTCAAGCGATCCTTGAGCGGTGCCATGCCCCCACTGGAGGTCTCCGACCAGCGGGAGTATTTCTGCGTGGCCGGGTCGTAGCGCCACTCGGCGCGCGCGTTATCCGTATAGAAGCGCACCAGCACACTGGATGCGGGGGCGCCGGCTGTTGGCGGCGCGGTATCGAAGGTCATGCCGCTCAGATCCGGCGCAATATTCGGGATCTTCAGCGCATCCGCGGCCTTGCGCAACGCCGCCGTGTTGGCATACAGGCTGTTGACCTGCGCTTGCGACGAATCGCGGCACAGGGCCGGGCAGGGCGCGGGGCCTTCGGGGATGATGTACTCCCTTGAAGGCGTTTCGTGGAAGTATTCCCACACCCGGTAATCGGCGGCGTTGAAGATCAGCAGCGACTGGTAGAGCTGCTGCAGGTTCGCATCTACTTTGCGCCCGGAACGAATTGGCCCGACTTTCTCGACATCGTTGCTCAGAAAGACGGCATGGAAGCGTGTATCGCCTGCTTCCTGATAGAACTCATAAAGCAGGTCGGCGAACGAAAGGCCGGCCTGCGGCCTGGCGGTGCGGGGATAGTTCGAGACCTTGATGCCGATCGGGCGGCGCTGGATCAGGCTGGCGTCCGCCACTGGCAGGCCGGTGAGCGGGTTGATCGCCAGCGCAGCGTTCGTGGCAACGGGTAGCGCGCCTTCGGTGGCGGTCGGTTCGAGAGTTGCGCCCGGGTTGGACCCAGTGGGAGGTGACCCGAGAGTTGCCTGCGGGTCGGGCTGCGGTAAGGTGGTCGCCGCCCGCCCAGGCGCCAGAGTCGATGTCGGCGCCGCGGGAGAGGGCGCAAGGCTCAGCGTCAGCCCCTGACACCCGAGGGTGGCCGCCAGCAACGCAATGCCCGTCGCCCGCACAGGCCAGCGCGACATGTGCGGGCGACGTATCTTTTGAACGGTTGTCACCGAGACTCCATCTGGCTCACGATCCTCCCAAGCCGTCGATCATGGCCATGCCATGCGGAACTGCCATTGCGTGGCATCTCGCGTTACGCCCGAGTTCTTGCCGATGACCCCGATCCACGTGCTTCCTGGCTGGAGGGCGAAGAGCGAGCCCGATGGACCGAGCAATTGGAGCGGTTGGCTGGCCGAGACTCGTTTCCAGGTGCCCTCGAACACCTTGCCATCGCGGAAGAAGACGGCCTTGCCCTCGCCGCTGATGATGAGATCCCACATTTCAGCGGTGGTCGTCTTGCCGACGTAGCGGTTGAACGGCACGAACAGAATGACCGCGTTGGCTACCGAGAGTTGTCTTCCGGTCACGCGGTCGTTGAGCGCCACCATCGCGCCGGACTCGCTCTCCGAAGAGCGTAAGTAGGAATCGGAGACCGCATCGTAGCGCCACTCCCCCAGGGCCGCCGCCGAAAAGCGTACCCACAACGATGCCGCATCACCTCCCCCGGCGGGCGTGGCCGAGTCGAACACCATCCCGTTCAGGTTGGGGCGATCGCGCAGAAGGCGAACGATGCCGGCATACTTCGTCAGTTCCACCGTGTTGCCGAAGGCGGAGTTCTCTTTGATCTTCTCATTCGCGTCGCGGCAAATGGCCGGGCACGAGGCAGGGAATTCGTTTATGAAATCCACCCCGGAGGAGTACATCTGATCCCACACATCCTGGTAAGCCTGAACATGGACGAGGATGGCGTTGTAGAGCGGGACGATGCGTGTATCCTCCACGCGGGCCGAACGGATGGGTCCCACCTTGCTCGCTTCCTGGCCGTAGTACATTGCCAGGAATCGGGTACTGCCAGATTCGGTGTAGTACTCCCAGATTAGATCGGCCTGCGAGAGCCCTGCCTGCGGACGGGCGCTGCGCGGGAAATTCGACACCTTGATCGCCAGCGGCCGGCGCTCAAGCAGCGCCTGCTCGGCCACGCGCAACCCGGTCAGCGGGTTGATGTCCTCAGAGAAGTTGTCGGGCCCCACCGGGTATACGACCGGTGCCAGAGGCGACTCGGTGGGTAATTCAGCCGTCGGGACCAGCGTGGCCTCAGGCGTTGTGCCGGGCGCGGTCTCAGTGCCTGCGGCCGACGTTGGGTCGACAGGAATGAGCGTGGCCTCCTGCCCAGGTGTCTCGGCCGCCGATCCAGGGGTGGCGATCGGCGCGATGATCTCGGGCAAGCTGCACGCCAGGCTGATGGCAATGGGTGTCAGAAGTGCGAGACGCGTCCAGAGTTGGCGGCGCTTCATGCGTGTCCTTCCTTCCATATCATCCGTGTATCTCCCGCCGGTGAAAGGGAGAGGATGAAGCAGCGGGCGCATGCGGCCCCGTGCCCGCCTCTCCGCTCAGCGAGAATTCCGCGGATTGTACCCCCCTGCTCAAGCCTGGGTCAATGAGGCCGAGGCAAACATCGATCAAGCTGCCTCCTGGATCGCTGGATCGCGAATCCTCTCGATAAACCACAGCGCGCCGGCGCTGGCTAACGCGGCCACAACAAACAATGCCAGCGAGCCAGCCAGCTCGACGAGCACCCCGCTGGCGGCAGAGGCCAGGAGGCCCAAGCCCATCACCGAATTGGCCAGACCGAGATACAGCGACCGCCCCTTCTCGCCGGCCAACTCGAGCAGCATGCTCATCCCGGCAATGCCAATACCCGCTTCGCGCACGCCGAGCAGCGCGTAAACAACGATCATCCCCGCGTTCAACCAGCGCACCCCGGCCCGCGCTGCGAAGACCCCCAGCGCGATAACCACGAGCGACATGAACAGGCTGGCCCAGCCCGACAAGCGCATGATAGGGCGGTCGCCGAGCCGCCGGGTCAGCCGGCCGATGGCCAGGTTGGCCACCAGCGAGGTGCCGGTGTACACGGTGAGATACACGCCGATTTCCTCAACTGGCAGGCCGAGTTCACGTTGGGCGTACAGCGTGTAGAAAGGGACTGCGGCACCGGTGACAATGAGCGCCAGTCGCATATACAGGAAGCGCCGCAGGTTCGAATCGTGCGCCCACAGCCCGCGCGCCGAACGCAGTTGCTCGCTCAGCGCGATGCCGCGCACCGTGTGGGCTTTGGCCGGCTCGCCGACCGAGAAGAAAACGGTCATTGCCACGACGTATGCCAGAAAAGCCAGGAAGAATAACGCGCTGTAGTTGAGCGGCAGGCCGACCGCACCGCCGTCGCGCAGCAATTCGTGCACCAGCCACCCGGCAACAATGCCGGCTGCTCCAGCCAGGGTCAACCTCCAGCCAAAGAACTCGCCTCGCCGCCCGGGAGGAATGACTTTGGAAACGACTTCCAGGAAGGGCAGCCCGGCCACACCTGCCGCGCTCTCAGCCACAAAGAAGGCCACTAGGAAGACGGCCAACACAGCGCCGGGCGAAAGCCGCCCCAACAGGAGCGGCGTCACCGCGATCACTCCCCACCCTGCCAGACGCAAGACGGCGACCCGAGCATAGATCGGCAGCGTGCGTGGTGCCGATTGCGTCCGACCAGAAATCAGGAGTTGAGGTAGGTACCATCCAGCATTGCGAATCGGTGCCGCCAGCCCGACCAACAGCGGCGAACCACCCAGGGCCACCACAAAGGCCACCAGGACCAGCGCCGGATCCGTCAGCGTCTCGGCCAACCCGAAGAGGGCGCCGTTGATCACGCCCAAACGGAAGTCGCGACGGATTCCCTGCTCGCCGACTCCGTGATCGATTTGCATCCCGCGATTCTAACATCGCCTCTTGCCCCAATTCCCCCAACAGAATTCTTGGGCAATTCTTGTCGCGCACGCCGGGTTGGTTGAGTTGACGCTGGGGGGGAATTCCCTATAATCCGTGCTCATGAGTCGCGTCTCGAATCTTTTCCGTCTGCAGTTGCTCGACCACGAACTTGATGGGGCGCGCACTCGCCTGGGCGAGATCGAAGCCCTGCTGGCCGTCGCGCCCGAAGTGGAAGCCGCCCGCCAGCAAGAAAGCACGGCGCAGGCGGCGCTGCAAGATGCCCGCCGCGCGCTAGTCAAAGCGGAAGGTGAGGTCGTCTCGCAACAGAGCAAATTCCGCGAGACTGAACGGCTGTTATACAGCGGCGAAGTTCACAGCCCAAAGGAGCTCAAAGACCTCGAGAACGAAGCGGCTTCGCTCAAGCGCTTCCTGGGCGTACTTGAAGATCGCCAATTGCAGGGAATGGTCGCGCAAGATGAGGCGGAAGGAGTCCACGCCGCGGCGCGCGCTGCGCTCGAGGCAGTCGAGGCGGTTCGCGGGCAACAGGAAGGCGACCTGCACCAAGAACGAGCTGAGTTGGCAGCGACGGTCGAGCGCTTGCTGGCCCAGCGCGAAGCAGCCGTGGCGATCATCACCCCCGAGGATCAAGGGACCTACGATAACTTGCGCCGCACACGACGCGGAACGGCCGTGGCACGACTGGATGGATCGACCTGCGGCCGCTGCGGCGTCGCCCCCTCCCAGGCGCGCGTCGATGCCGCACGCACCGGCGAGGAGATCGTGATGTGCGGCAATTGCGGCCGCATTCTTTACACGGGGTAGCCCATGGGTCTGTTCGGATCGCGCTGGCAATTCGACACCGCCTCTTTCACAGCCGGCGCGGCACTGGGCGCCTTGCTCACGGCGCTCGTCGTGAGCCGCCGGGCAGGCATGCTGCGCACGTTCGGCGCACTGCGCGCACAATGGGCCGCGTGGCGCGAAATCTTGGCGACCGGTACGGCGCAATCCTATTCGCGCGATCTGGTGCGTTGGGCGCAGACGTGCCACCTGGCTGGCCCGCTCTTCTTGCTCGACGAGATCCTCGTTCCGCCGACGGTTCTGCGCGCACCAGCCCGCTCGGACCCCTTGCAGGAGGCCGAGAGCGACCTGCCGCAAGTGTTACCTTTCACGCCGGATTGGCCGCAGCTTGGCGCCCTGTACGGCTGGCCCCAGGCGCCGCTCGAGGTCGTCGTCCGCGGCCGCCAGCATGTGGTCTTGTGCGGGCGGCCGGGCAGCGGGCGCACGGTGGCGCTGGCCGCGATCGTGCTCGGGTTGCGCGCCGGCAAGTTGGCCGCGTTCATCGAGCGCAAGGACCTGCCAACGTCATTGTTGCTCGCGCATGCGGCAGACCTGGAACCGGCGCCGGGCAAGACGCCCACCATTGATGTCCTGGTGCAAGCCATGCGCCCCCACTGCTCGCGCCGCACGCTGCCCGGCCTTCCGGCTTTCGTCCAGCGCGGGCTGACCGGCGAGGCCCCCTGGCTCCTGCTGGACGGCTTCGACGAGCTCTCCGACGCACACGCCCTGCGTGTGCGCGAGTGGCTGGGCGTCCTGCTGCGCCAATCGCCTCGATTGAGGATCATCGTCGCCGACGGCTTTCGCGGCCTCCCGCTGTGGGAGATGATGGGCTTCACCTGCGCCGCCGTCGCGCCCTGGGCCGACTCCAAACACGAAGCCTTCGTAGGCCGGTGGGTAGACCGTTGGAAGAAACACATCGCCGGTGCCTCGGCCTCCGCCGAATGGCCATCGCTCGACATCTTGCGCGGCTGGTTGTCCGTTCCGGCTGCGCTCACTTCGCCGCTCGAGATCACTTTGCGTCTGTGGTCGGCCTGCGCAGGCGACGCGCTGGGCAAGACCTCGTCCAGCGACCTCGACGCGCTGGTGCGCCGGCAGTGCGAACCAGCCTGGGTCCCGGGCCTCAAGCAGTTGGCGGGGACGATGGTCGCCGCCGGAGTGGCCGTGCTCAGCCGCGCGGATGGCGAGCGCGCCCTTTCGTCGGCCACCGGGATCGAGACCCGCCCGGCGGTGGACATCAGCGCGGTGTCGGCGGAACTGATTGCCCGCGGCATTTGGCGCGCCACACTGGCGGGCCGCCTGGCTTTTGCCCATCCTTCCATCGCGGGCCGACTGGCCGCGCACCACCTGGCACGCAGCGAGCGGGTCGGCTCAACCGATGCGCTGCTCGCCTTGCCCAGCACGGCCTTCACCGAGGTGGCGCTCTCGCTCGCCGGCGATGTGCTCGATCTCGGGCCTCTCACTCGCGACCGCCTGACGACCTCCTCCGAGAGCCCACCGACCTCCAGCGGAACCGACACAACGTTGCGCCTTGTGCCATGGGTGCGCGAAGCCAATGCGTTACTGGAATGCGCCGCGTGGCTGCGCAATGCGGGCGAAGCCGAATGGAGATCAGACGTGTTGCGTCGTCTGGCGGGGGTGGTTCGCAATGAACGCTGGCCCTCCCCGCTGCGTGCTCGCTGTGCATGCGCACTGGTCGCCTCGCTCGATCCGGGCATTCTGGTCTTGTTCCGTCAGATGCTCGAGGCGGCGGATGACGCCGAGGGGCAAGTGCTGGGGGCGCTTGGGCTCGGCGCGCTGCGCGACGGCGGCGCCATCGCCGGGCTGGATGATCTGCTCGACTCGGCCAACCGTGAGGTGCGCTGGGCGGCGGCCAGGGGCCTCGGGCGCATGGCCCGCAAGGAGGCGGCCGAGGCACTCGGCCGCACGCTGCTCACCGGCGAGGAAGACGCCCGCCGCGCGGCGAGCGTCGGCTTGTCGTTTGACCGCGAGGAGGGATACCCAATTCTGCGCGAGGCTGCGACCGACTCGGACGCCTTGGTCCGCAGAACGTCAATCGGCGGGCTGGCGCAAGTCAACGAGCCGTGGGTGGTGGATGTGCTGCGCAAGGTCTCGCGTGACGATAAGGAATGGGTCGTGCGAACCGCAGCGGCCACGGCTCTGGAAGCCACTCCCGAAGGTCCGCCGCCGGCCAAGCCTGCGGATGCCGCGGACCTGCCATGGCTGGTGGCCTTCGCCGCCGCCCGCGGAAGCGGAGTGCCCAGCGGTGCCGGAGCCATGGCGGTGCTCGAACGCGCTCTGGCCGAAGGCAATCCGCGCGAGCGTTTGGCCGCGGCCGAGGCTTGGCGGCAGGCCGCCTTTCCCGAGCGCATGCGGGTCCTCAAGCAAAGTCTGGCCGATCCGGATGCGGCCGTGCGCGATGCCTCCTTCGAGGGGTTGTGGGCGCTCGCGCGCTTGCCCATGATAAGATAGTCGGGCCATCTACCCCGTGCTCACAGAAAGGGCCGCTCGATGAGCACATCCCCCGGCATCCTCGACGCGCTCAGCCTGCCGCCGGCCAATCTGGTTCTGCTCCTCGCGCTGGTCTTGGGCCTGATCTTGGCGGCGACGTGGCGGTCACACTTGGGCCGCGAGCTGTGGACGCGCCTCGCGCTAGGCCTGGGCGTGATGGTCACTTTGCGCATCGTGCTGGCGGCGCTCGCGGTGTGGGCCGCGTGGGACGGCGGTACGTTTGCCCGAACGGCGCTCGGCAATGCCGATCGCGCCACGAGTGTCATCTCGGCCGTGCTCCTGGTTTGGCTGGTGCTCCAGCCGAGCGGGCGGCTGGCTGCGCTGATCGCCTTCACCGCCGCCGGGCTGGCGCTGGTGCTGGCTCTGGCCTCCAGCGTGCTGCTTTACTCCACGGCCCTCCAGCTCCCGGAACTGCGATTCAACACCACCGTGCTAGCACCCATGTGGGATGCAAGCCTCGCGCTGGCCGCGGTGATCGGCGCGGCGTTCCTGTTCCTGCGCCGGTCCGCGCTGCGCGGCCTGCGACTGACGGCCATCGGCCTGCTCCTGGCGGCTGCGATAGTGCAAGGCGTGCTGCGCCGACCAGATGAGGATTTCGCCACGCTGCTACGTGCGGCGGAAGTGATCGTCTATCCACTGTTCATTGTGTGGATCGCAGCGTTGGCCAGCCGCCCGGCACATGCTGTCGCGGTGCGGCTCACCCCTGCGACGAGCGACGAACCCGCGCCACCAGAAACCCCGGGTGTGGCCGGCGCGCCCATGGCAGCCCGTTCCATGGCCGAAGATCTTGCCTTTTGGGCCGCCCGCACACTCAATGCAGATGTGGCCCTGACCCTCGTGCGAGCGGAAGACGGGGCCGGTCTTCATATCACCGCCGGATACGATCTGGTGCGCTCGCAACCCTTGCTCGGCGCATTCCTGCCGGGCGACCAGAGTGGAAGCATCATTGCCCAACTCGCACAAGACGGCGTCCACACCTATTCTGCAGCCGACCTGCCAGCCGACTACAAGCGTGTTGCCGAAGCGGTGGGATTGCCCCAACCCGGCCCGGCGATGCTGATGCCGTTGGCCGCCGGCACGAATGCCAGCACGGCTTTGCTTGTCCTATCACCCTACAGCGGACGCGAATGGAGCAGCGAGGATCAGCGCACATTGGGCGCTTTCGCCGCGCCGCTTGTCACCGACCTGGCCCCCTCACAGTTGCTGCCCGAGGCGCCGCGCGAACCGCCCCGATCGCGGGCGCTGATGTCGGATGCCGAGTTGGCCAATTTGCGCGAGGAGAACTCCGACTTCGGCTTCCGCCTGCGACAGGCGCAAGAGGACCTGCAAGCCGAACGCCGGCGGGCCGACTCGCTGGAGGTGCAGCTTACCCAGCGGACGCAACCGGAAAGCCTCAAGGAGATGGAGGCCGAAGTCACCCACCTGGAAGAAGCCCTCTCTCAGGTTCTGCTCAATCGGGATGAGGTGATTGCCTCGCTGCGGGCCAGTTTGGCGGGTCAGCCCATCCCCGCTCCTTCGGGTGAAGTGCTGCACGAGTTTATGTCCGAACATAGCGAAGAGGTCCAGCGGCTGCGCATGGCGCTCGACCGTGCCGAAAAGGAATTGGAGCGCCAGGGCGTGGGGTGGGATGAACCGGCGCGTGCGGTGCCCCCGGCCCGCGGCGGGCTTCTCGGCGAACAAGTGGTCCTCTCCCTCGCCCGCGAACTGCTCAAGGCCGTTCTTTCGGTACGCAGCGACTCTGAACTTGTGGCCGGTCAGGGCGCGGCGTTGCTGGGCTCGATGCAACGCCAGCCGCTCGAGCACCTGCGCGATCGGGCCTATCAGGCCGAAGCCTTGGCGCAGGACCTGGAAAGCCTGGCCGCGTTCGCCCGTTCCGAAGCCCCGGTCGATTGGGGACCGCTGGAAGTGGCCGAGGAGGTCGACGCGGCCCTGACGGCCTCCAGCGAATTGATCCGCGAACGCGAGTTGAGCATTCACCTCGAATTGCCCGAGACGACCTTCGAGGCCGAGGCCGATCGGGCCTGCGTGCGCCAATTGCTTTATCACCTGGTGCGCAATGCGGTGCTGGCCACCCCGCCCCACAGCGAGGTGGGAGTGCGCGCGCATCTGCGCATGCCCGAGGGCGGACCGCCCTCGGCCCTGCTCGTCTCCGTCGACGACGGCGGGGCGGGCATCGCCCCAGACGATTACCCGATGGTGTTTGATTCGATCGCGCGCGGCACAGGCGCTCCGCTGGCCGGCCTGGGCGAAAAGGGAATCGGCATGGCGGTGGCCCACGAGTTGGCCCAATCGGTCGGCGGCCGTATTTGGGTCGAGAGCCAGGCCGGCCAGGGCAGCACCTTCTCCATCGAAGTGCCTCTGGCTGCGCCTCAAAGCGGGGCGTACACCTGAGCCGTCCCGCGTACTCTGGCATTCGTCGGCAGCCCCTCGCCCCGCGAATCGCCGCTTGGAACTCCGGCGGGCGTATAATCGTCCTTAAGATGGCCCTGCGCGCGCAGGGCACATCTTCAGTTGCTCAAGGAAGGCGAATGTCTGCTGGACGACGTCCCCTCATCGCCGCCGCATTTGGTGCGGCCAGCGCCCTCAGCCTGAGCTGCATGCTATTGGGTAACGGGGCCTCCATGTTCTTTGGAGGGAACCCCGGCAACTCGATTTCACCTACGCCTTTCCTGCCCGCCTCAAGCACGCCCACGCCCTTCCTGCCTTCCCTGGCCACTCAACTGGCGCCCTTTCTGCAGGAAACACCCGGCGCTGGCGAGCCGCTCGTGCCGCCCACGCCCTATGTTGGCGTGCCGCCCTGGTCGCCCTACGCCGGGCCGATCTATCCTGCACCCACGGCCATCCCCACCCCGGCCCAGCCCTTCGAGTTGAGCGACGAGGTGCTCAACATTGCCTTGCTGGGCAGCGACATGCGGCCGTTCGGTAGCTCGTATCGCACCGACACGATCATGATCCTTTCGCTCAACCGCTCGCGCGGAACGGCCACGCTCATTTCGTTCCCCCGCGATCTGTATGTGTACATACCCGCTTACACCATGCAGCGCATCAACGTGGCGTTCCCCATCGGCTACACGCTGGGCTACGAGGGCGGGAGTTTCGGGTTGTTCCAAGACACGATGATGTACAACTTCGGCCTGCGGGTGGATCACTGGGTGCGGGTGAACTTCAGCGGTTTCACCGGGCTGGTCGATTCGCTCGGCGGCATAGACGTGCCCGTGGCGCAAACGCTGACCGACAAGCGCAAGGGGTACGGTGACTACACGGTGTATCCCGGCGTGGTGCATATGGACGGCGCTACCGCCCTGTGGTATGTCCGCTCGCGATATTCCACCAGTGATTTCGACCGGGAGCGGCGTCAGCAAGAAGTGATTCTTGGATTTGCCAACCGGCTGCTCAGCCTCAACGCGCTCGCCAATATGCCGGGCTTCTTCGACCAGCTTCGCCAATTCGTCGACATGGATCTTTCCTTCCAGGATCTGGCTCCCTTCGTGACCATGGCCACCAGCGTGCGGCCCGACAACGTGCGCCGCTATCGTATCGTCAGCCCCACTCAGTGCTACGGTTGGATCACGCCCGCCGGCGCCGACGTCCAACTGCCGATCCCAGATGCGATCCGTAACCTGCTGCAGGAAGCGCTCTACCCATAAACGCACAGCCTGCCCGTGTTGGTTGAGCTGCTGTAGCGCACTCTCGGCCGGGCCGCACAGCGGCCTGGAGCCCCACCCGCCGCTCGCGCAAGAGTGAGAGCAGGATCGCCACGGTCATGACGCATCCCTCCAGCACCTCACCGGGTTCATCCACGGCGGAGAGCGGTCCCGTGAATCCGCGCTCTTCGCTGATGACCGGCCTGCATGTGTGGAAGAGGCACCTCGGGGACGAGGGCTTGGCCGAGAACACGGTCAAGGCCTTCACTGCCGACCTCAACTTGCTGGCGAGCTATGTGGGCGCCGGCCGCGCCCTGGGGGAGATCGGCACGAGCGATCTGCAGGCCTTCCTGGAGTGGATGCGTTCGGCGCGCGGCGTCCCATGCAGCCCCAAAACGTACTCGCGGCGGATAACCTCGCTCAAGGCCTTCTTTCGGTACATGCATCAGAAGGGAGTGTGGCCTGAGGATCCTGCTGCGCCGCTGGTCCAGAAGACGGTGATCAGCCCGCTGCCCGAAGTCCTCAGCGCCGGGGAGGTGGAGGCGGCGCGCCTTGCGGCGCGGGGCATGCAGGCCGGCCGCAGCGGAGCAAAGGCCGATGCGCGTCCGGCCGTACTGCTCGAGTTGCTGCTCAAGACCGGCATCAAGAAGGGCGAATGCCAGGGGCTCAAGATCAGCCACGTGGATGTGAGTACGCCCGAGTCGCCCTTCTTGTTCGTGCGCTATACCCAGCCGCGTATGCGCTTCAAGGAACGCAAGATTGCCCTCGAACCGAAGTGGGTCGGCCTGTACCGCGACTACGTGGAGCAGTACCACCTGGCCGACCGTCTCTTCCCATGGTCCCCGCGCCAACTCGAATACGTGCTTGAAGATATCGGCCTGCAAGCCGGGCTAGCCAAGCATCTCTCATTCGATATGTGCCGCTGGACCTGCGCCGTTCGTGACCGGCAAGCGGGCATGGACCCCGACCGGTTGCGTGAGAAACTCGGCCTGAGCCGCATCCAGTGGCGCGAGATCGGCCGCAAGATCGAGAAGCTGGCCCTCCCGCCGCTGTGAACGCGGCCCGGCGCGCTGGCACTCCTCGCCGCGCTCCCCCAGATGCGAAGAAGAGAGACCCAATGATACGAGCCGAGGCAGCCATAGCGGCTATGCGCGACGACTTCTCATGTGCCCAGGCCGTGTTCGCGACATTCGCACGCGAGATGGGTGTCGATCAGGAGTTGGCCCTGCGCGCCGCCGGAACGCTGGGCGGCGGTGTTTCGCGTATGGGCGAAACGTGCGGCGCAGTGAGCGGGGCGTTGATGGTCGTCGGTCTGCGGCACGGCATGACCCGTCCGCGCGATACGTCGCAAAAGGACCGTGCCTACGCCGCGGGCCAAGCGTTCACCGCCGCTTTCGTCCGGCGATTCGCTTCAACGCGTTGTAAGGAGCTGCTCAGCGTGGACCTTTCGCAGCCGGGCGGGCTGGACCAAGCCAAACGGGCCGGCCTGTTTGAGACGAGGTGCCCATTGTTCGTCGAGGGGGCGGTACAGATACTCGAAGCGCTGGGCTATCCGGGCGAGGCGCCGCCGGCGTCCTCCAGGTAGAGACCTTCACCGGCGATGACAGCAGCCACCCGCGGCAACACAAGATGATCGTACGCTGCGCCGGAACGCACGCGCCGGCGTATCTCTGACGACGAGATATCCATCCGCGGGGCATCGAAGAACTCGGTCCGTTTGGAAATCCCCGGAAGAACTTCTTCCAATTCCGCTAGCCTGGGCTCCGCTCCCGGACGGCGCATCACACCCAGGGTGCATTGCTCGAGGAGAAGCTGCGGGCGTCCCCACGAAGGCAGGTCGCGTAGTGAATCCCCACCCAAAAGCAAGACGAGCGCATCCCCTGGCCAGCGCCGTCCGAGTTCCATCACGGTATCCACCATATAGTGCGGACCCGGGCGTTCCATTTCAACGCGTGAGAAATCGAACTGAGGGTTCTGCTCCACCATAATCGAGACCATGCGCTCGCGCACGGCCAGCGGCGAGATCTTCCAACCCTGCTTGTGCGGCGGCGCCGGCGTGAGCACCCACAGCACGCGGTTCAGGCCAAGCCCGCGCAGCGCCGCCTCTGCCAACACCAGATGCCCCAAGTGCGGTGGGTCGAAGCTGCCGCCAAACACGCCTAGTCGTGCCATTCCAGCTCATTCTCCCCGATCCGCACAAGGTCGCCCTGCTTGACGCCCGCCTGCTTCATCGCCTCGTAGATTCCCATGGCATCCAGGATGCGTTGAAAGCGTTCGACCGCCTCGTCCAATTCCCAATAGGTCATGGCCGCCGCGCGTTCAATGCGCCTGCCGTGCAGGCGCCATCCGCCGTCGGCTTCCCGTTCCAGGGTGAACTCCTCGGCGTCCTGCGGCCCGCGGTAGACGGGCAGCTCCTCCTCGCTGGGTGCCGGCGGTGGAAGATCGCGCAGCAGCTGCGCCGCCCGCGCCATCACTTCGCGCAGGCCCTTGTGCGTCGCCGCCGAAAGCGGCATCAGCTCCACGCCGCGCTGCGCCAGATCGCGGCGCACCCCTTCCCAACGCGCCTGCACCTCGGGCAAATCCATCTTGTTCAACGCCACGACCTGCGGCTTGGAGTTCAACCGCGGATCAAAGAGAGCCAGCTCGGAGTTGATTTGTGAGAAGTCGGCCACCGGGCTTTCACCGGAGCCGTCGAGCAAGTGGATCAGCACACGCGTGCGCTGAATGTGCCGCAGGAAGGCAAACCCGAGCCCCACCCCGCGATGGGCCCCCTCGATCAGGCCCGGGATGTCGGCCAAGACCAGCGACGTGTCGTCGAGCGTGGCCACGCCCAGATTCGGTTCGGTAGTGGTAAACGGGTAGGCGGCAATCTTGGGCCGGGCGGCCGTCGCTGCCGCGAGAAACGTGCTTTTGCCCGCATTGGGGACGCCCACCAGGCCGATGTCGGCGATGAGCTTGAGCTCCAATTCCAGTTCACGGGTCTCGCCCGGTTCACCCTTCTCGGCAACGTATGGGGCCTGATTGCTGGAGGAGGCGAAATGCGGGTTGCCCCGCCCGCCCCGTCCTCCGCGGGCGACGCGCAGCTGCTGGCCGGGCTCGGTCAGGTCGCCCAGCAGCTGGCCGCTGCCGGCTTCGCGCACCAGCGTGCCACGCGGTACCCCGAGCAGCATATCCGCGCCGGATTTCCCCGTGCGATTGTTGGTGCCGCCGCGTGCGCCATCTTGTGCGTGGAAGGAGCGCTGATGATGAAAGTAGGAAAGGGTATTGAGCTTAGGATCGACCACCAGGACCACATCGCCGCCCGGGCCTCCGTCGCCGCCATCGGGCCCACCGCGGGTGACGTACTTCTCGCGATGGAAGTGCATCATCCCATCGCCGCCCTTGCCGGCCTTCACCGCGAGGTGTACCTCATCGAGGAACATTGGTGCGCCTTGTGTTGCCTTCTGCAACTCTTTGTGATAAAGTCGAATTCATTGTAAACCCTTCCCGCCGGCGGAGGTATCGATGGCGACGAAACCCATTCCCGACATCGTCGTGGGCCGGTTGCCGGTTTACCTGCGCGCGCTCAGCGCCATGAGCGTCGAAGGCAAATCGGTTACCTCCTCGCAAGAGTTGGCTACCCGCCTGGGGCTGACCTCGGCCCAGATTCGCAAAGACCTCTCGCATTTCGGCGAATTCGGAAAGCAGGGGCTGGGCTACAACGTCGTATTCCTGATCGAGCAATTACGGCGCATCCTCAAGCTCGGCCAGTTGTGGGATGTTGTGTTGGTCGGCGCCGGTGACTTGGGTCGCGCGCTGGCCAACTACCAGGGCTTCCACGACCGCGGGTTCCGCATTCGCATGGTGTTCGACAGTAACCCCTCCAAGATCGGTCAGACCTTGGCGGGTTTTGTCATCAGCGACTCGGCCCGCGTCGTCGAACTAGTGCGGCGCGAAGGCATCCGCGTGGCCATGTTGGCCGTCCCGGCAGCGCAGGCCCAGCCTGCCACAGCGCACCTGATCGAGGCCGGGGTGCAAGCCATCCTGAACTATGCGCCGACCACGTTGATTGTGCCGCGAGGGGTTTACGTGCAGAACATCGATCCGGCGGTCCACTTGCAGCGCATGACGTATTACCTCGAACCCCCGGGGCCGCGCTAGCGGCTCGCCCTCACGAGGGCGGCAAGAAGCGCCGGAACAGCTCCACCTGCTTGAGCACGCGCTCGGCGCCCAGGGCCAGGCACGCCACAGGCTCCTCGGCCAGATAGGCGGGGACGCCGGTCACCTGGGTGAAGTATCGATCCACACCCCGCAGTAGTGACCCGCCTCCGCACAACATCATCCCGCGATCGATGATATCCGAAGTGAGTTCGGGTGGCGTACGCTCGAGCGTGGCGCGCACGCCGGACACGATTTGAGCCAGTGGGTCGGCCAGGGCTTCCTCGATATCGGCCGTGGTGACTCGCACCTTGCGCGGCAGCCCGCTCACTTGGTCGCGGCCCTGGACCTCCAGGCTGAGTTCCGTGTCGAGCGGCACGGCCGAGCCCACTTTGAGCTTCAGCTCTTCGGCCGTGGTCTCACCGATGACCAGCCCGTGCTTGTGACGCACGTAGGTGGCAATAGCTTCATCCAGCCGCTGCCCGCCGACGCGCACCGTGTTGGCGACCACGATGCCGTTGACAGAAATCACCGCGCTCTCGCTGGCGCCGCCCCCCAGGTAGACCACCATGTTGCCGGAGGGGGTGCCGATGGGCAAGCCCGCGCCGACCGCCGCGGCTAACGCCCGTTGCACCAAGATGACCTCGCGGCTGCCGGCGCGGAAGGTGGCCTCGTGGGCTGCGCGCCCTTCTACGCTGGTCACGCCGTAGGGTACGGTCACCATGGCGCGCGGCTTGAACAAGCGCACCGGCCCGCACACCTTCTGTATGAAATAGGCCAGAATGCGCTCGGTCACCTCGTAATCGGCGATGACCCCGTCGCGCAGCGGGTACATCACCTGGATACCCTCCGGCACGCGGCCGTACATGTCCTTGGCTTCTTGGCCGAGGGCGACGATCTTCTGCTCGTCGACATCGATCGCGGCCATGGTCGGTTCGCTCAACACAATCTCGCCGCCTTCGGCGATGAGCGTGTTGACCGTGCCCAGATCGATGCCCAATTCGCGGTAGAGTAGCGCCATTGTCGATTCTCAGTGAAGCTCGATTGAAGAGCGAGGCTCAGCCGGAATCCGTCTGCTGGCTGTCATCCTCGCCCGCGCCCGGACGGCGCGCGCGCCGGTAGCGGCGGACGGCGTTTAGCCGGAGCGTCGACCGGCGCAGGGCGGCCTCGACCTCGCGCATCTGGGGTTCCGACACCGCCGGTCCTTCGGCAAGAATGTGCTGCGCCCGTTCGCGCGCCGCTTCGGCGCGGGACACGTCGATCTCGTCGATGGCCTCGCCCGAGTCGGCCAGCACCGTTACCCGGTCCGGGCGGACTTCCATCACGCCGCCGGCGATGGTAAAAGCGAGTTCCTGGCCGCCCTGCCGCACGCGCAGCACCCCCAAGCTCAAGGTGGTCAGCAGCGGTGCGTGATGCGGCAGTATACCCAGCTCGCCCTCGCTGCCCGGGGCCAGGACCATATCGACTTCGCCGCTGAACAGACCACGGTCTTGGGTGACGATTTCGCACAGCATCGGTTGTCCTGCCCGCCCTCAGGCGGCGTGCAATCGCCGGGCCTTGTCCACGGCGCCCTCGATCGGGCCCACCATGTGAAAGGCAGTCTCCGGCAGTTCGTCGTGCTGTCCATCCAGAATCTCGCGGAAGCCGCGCACGGTCTCGCGCAGCGGCACGTATTCACCCTTGACGCCGGTAAACTGCTCGGCCACGAACATCGGCTGCGAGAAGAAGCGCTCGATCTTGCGTGCGCGCGAAACGGTGAGCTTATCCTGCTCGCTCAGTTCATCCACGCCCAGGATGGCGATCAGGTCCTGCAAATCCTTGTAGCGCTGCAGCACGCGCTGCACTTCGCGCGCGGTGCGGTAGTGGTCCTGGCCGACGATGCCGGGGTCGAGGATGCGCGAAGTGGAGGCCAACGGATCAACGGCCGGGAAGATACCCTTCTCCGAGATCGAACGTTCGAGAGCCACGGTCGCATCCAGGTGAGTGAAGGTGGCCACCGGGGCCGGGTCCGAATAGTCGTCGGCCGGCACGTAGACCGCCTGCATCGAGGTAATCGAGCCGCGCTTGGTGGAGGTGATGCGTTCCTGCAGTTCACCCATCTCGGTGGCCAGGGTGGGTTGATAGCCCACAGCCGAGGGCAGGCGCCCGAGGAGCGCAGAGACCTCCGAGCCCGACATGGAGAAGCGGAAGATGTTGTCGATGAAGAGCAGCACATCGCGCCCCTCATCGCGGAAGTACTCAGCCATAGTCAGCCCGGTCAGGCCCACCCGCAGGCGCACGCCGGCCGGCTCGTTCATCTGGCCGAAGACCATAACCGTATCCTTCATCACGCCCGATTCGAGCATCTCGCGGTAGAGCTGGGTGCCCTCGCGCGTGCGCTCCCCGACCCCGGCGAACACCGAGTTCCCCTTGTGCACCGTGGCGATGGAGCGGATGAGTTCCATGATGATGACCGTCTTGCCCACGCCCGCGCCGCCGAAGATGCCCGTCTTGCCGCCGCGGGTAAAGGGGGCGATGAGGTCGATCACCTTAAGCCCGGTCTCGAATACCTGGGCGGTGGTGGATTGCTCGGAGAACGGCGGCGCAGTGCGGTGAATGGGGTAAGTCATTTGCGCCTCGACCTCCCCCTTGCCGTCCACCGGCCGGCCGAGCACGTTGAACACCCGGCCGAGCGTGGCCGGCCCGACGGGCACACGAATGGGCGACCCGGTAGCCGCAACCGGCGCGCCGCGCTGCAGCCCGTCGGTGGAATCCATAGCCACCGTGCGCACCCAGTTCTCGCCCAGGTGACGTTGCACCTCGAGCACGAGCGGCGCCGCGCCCTGGCGCGGAACCTCAAGGGCATCGTAGATCGCCGGTAATTCCCCGGGAGGGAATTGCACGTCGACCACGCCGCCCTGCACCTGAACGATTCGTCCGCGGGCATTCACCATGCGCATGTCCTCCACGGTTGGGCGCGCCGCTACGGTTCATCCCAGCCATCCCCTTAGTGGCGGGCGACCAGGGCCTCGGCGCCTCCGGCGATGTCGAGCAAGTCGCCGGTGATACTCTGCTGGCGCGCCTTGTTATAGTCGAGTTGCAGGGTGGCGGTCAATTCGTGCGCGTTCTCAGTCGCGTTGCGCATCGTCACCATGCGCGCTGCGTGTTCGCTGGCCAGAGACTCCAGGATGGCCTGGAAAATCTGCAGGGCCGCGAAACGCGGCACGATTTCGTCCAACAGTTGTGTCCGCCCCGGTTCGAATATATACGCCGGCCGCGGCCCGCTGGGGTGCGCGCCCATCGTCTGCATGTGCGCACCCATTTCCTCCACGGCCAAGGGCAGCAGGCGTCGCACGACGACCTCTTGGCGGACGAGAGAGATGAAGCGGGTATAGGCCAAATAGACTTCGTCGGCCTGGCCCTTTTCGAAATCCTCCAGCGCCAAGCGGCCAATGGCCGACACATCGGCGAAGGTGGGCAACCCCGGCAGGCCGCTGAACTCGGCTGCCAAATGGGCACCGCGGCGCAACATCATGTCGCGTCCTTTGCGGCCGACCATCAGGTAGCGCACCGGTACGGCGCTCGAACGGAAGCGTGCCATAACTTCGCGCACGACGTTGACGTTGTACGCACCGGCCAGCCCGCGGTCGCCGCTGACCATGACCACCAGCACCTGGCGCACCTCAGGCCGGCGATCGAGCAGGCGGTGCAGGCGGCCGCTGCCCGGCTGACCCGCCAGGTCCTCCAGCACGCTCCACGCCTTGGTGGCATAGGCGCGCGTCGCCAGCGCGGCTTGCTGGGCGCGGCGCACCTTGCTGGCGCTGACCGCTTCCAGGGCGCGCGTGACCTGGGCGATATTTCCGACGCTGCGAATGCGCAGCCGCATCTCACGAAGGGAGGCCATCTCGACTCATCCGCCGCGCGTGGTTCGGACTATCGCTTCCACGAGAGGTTGTAAGCCTGCAGAGCTTCCTTCAACCGGGCCTCGGCGACCGGGCTGATTTCCCGTTCGCGCCCGATCGTCTCGGGCAGATCGGCATAGGCGACATCCAGGAATCGGTGCAGCCCGTCTTCCCAGGCAGCCATCTGGTCCAATGGCACCTGGTCGGCAAAGCCACGCGTGCCGGCGTAGATCACGGCCACTTGATGGCCGAGCGACATCGGCACGTACTGCGCCTGCTTGAGGATTTCCTGCAAGTGCTGGCCGCGGTTGAGCTGCTGCTGGGTGGTCTTGTCGAGGTCCGATCCGAATTGTGCGAACGCGGCCAGGTCGCGGAACTGGGCCATGTCCAGGCGCAGCATGCCAGCCACCTGTTTCATCGCGCGCGTCTGCGCCGAACCGCCCACGCGCGAAACCGAAATGCCGACGTTCACCGCCGGGCGGATGCCGGTATAGAACAGATTCGATTCGAGGTAGATTTGCCCGTCGGTGATGGAAATGACATTGGTTGGGACGTACGCCGAGACGTCGCTAAGGAGGGTTTCGATGATGGGCAGCGCGGTGAGCGATCCACCCGAGCCCTTCACTTTGGCCGCTCGATGCGCGGCGCCGTTGGGCATGGCCTTCACCGCCTCGCCCACCTCGTGCCGCGAGCGCGGCCCGCCGTAGACCGTGCCATCCACGGCATCGGTGGCGGCGGCCTCGCCCTTGAACGCCGAGGGAACGATCACGAAGCGGTCGGCCAATCGCGCGGAGCGCTCGAGCAGACGCGAGTGAAGATAGAACACGTCGCCCGGGTAGGCTTCCCGTCCTGGAGGACGCCGCAGGAGCAGCGACACCTGGCGATAGGCCCAGGCGTGCTTGGAGAGATCGTCGTACACGATGAGCGCGTCGCGCCCGGCCTCCATGAATTCTTCGCCGATGGCGCAGCCGACATAGGGGGCGATGTATTGCAGGGCAGCCGACTCATCTGCGGCGGCCATCACCACCACTGTGTGGTCCATCGCCCCGTGGCGTTCGAGGATGGCCACCGTGCGCGCCACGGAGGCTTTCTTCTGGCCGATGGCGACGTAGATGCACAGCAAGTCCTTGCCGCGCTGGTTAATGATTGTGTCGATGGCGATGGCCGTCTTGCCCGTCTGCCGGTCGCCGATGATCAACTCACGCTGGCCTCGCCCGATCGGGATCATCGAATCGATGGCTTTAAGTCCGGTCTGGACCGGGGTGTCCACGTCCTGGCGCTCGACGACCCCGTGCGCAATGCGCTCGATCGGGCGGTAGTCGGTAAATGGGATCGGGCCCTTGCTGTCGATCGGCTCGCCCAGGGCATTGATCACCCGGCCTACCAGGCCGTCGCCGACCGGCACGGAGGCAATGCGCCCGGTGCCGCGCACCTCCATACCCTCGGCGATTCCGCTGAACTCGCCCACCACGATGACCCCCACCGAGTCCTTCTCGAGGCTGAAGGCAATTCCGGTGGAGCCGTTGGCGAAGCGCACCAGTTCTTGCGAGTGGATGTCGGCTAACCCGCGCACTCGGGCAATGCCGTCGCCAGCTTCGAGGACGGTGCCCACGGCCTCGGCAACAAGCGGACCTTCAAACGCTGCAATCTGCGCCTGCAAGTCCTGTGCGATACGCTTTGCCAGATCCGACATGCTACGTCCTCCACACCGGGGCCATCCGCGGGACAAACCGTGCGGCGGCTATCTGCGCGAACCGGGCGGGACATGCGCCCGCCCGAGGCCAGGGCACGCAGATGCAGTAGGACCTTACCATCCGAGCCGTCTACGCGGTCGGTGCATCGGATTGCGTGCCACCGCCCGAATGATAACTGAGAGGATTTCTTTTGTCCAGGTCTTCACAACTAATCTATGCGATTGACCCTTGCTTCGAAGGCGCGCCGAGGATATCGAGACAGTCAACACCATTCAAGATGGAGCGAGCGCAGGCTGAGGGGGGAGCGGCGGGCGGGTGCGAGCGGGGCGAGCGCGCCAAGGCATCGATTCAACGATGGGAGAAATACTGCAGGGCCAGGCGCAAACGCGATTCGAGGTCCGTCGGCGCATCACGGGGCAACGACTGCAACGCACTTTGGGCCTCGACCAGCGTATAGCCGAGCGCGGTGAGCGCCGTCAGGATATCGGTATCGCTTTCGCCCCAGCCGCTTGGCCCGGCTTCGCCGCGGGCGGCCACCCTGTCCTTAAGGTGAAAGACTATTTTCTCGGCGGTCTTGCGCCCTACGCCGGGAATGCCTGCCAGACGTTCGGGCTGGTTAGCCCCGACAGCCTGGTGCAGCGTTTCGAGGGAGAAGTGTGAGAGCAGCGAGAGCGCCACCTTGGGCCCCACCCCGCTCACCGTGAGCAGCAGCTCGAAGAAGCTCCGCTGATCGGGGGATTCGAACCCGAATAGTGCCAGCGCATCTTCGCGCACGATGAGGCGCGTGAACAGGGCCACCGGCTGCCCCGGTTGCAGGCGGGCGGCCAGCGGCGCCGGCACGGCTACCATCAGCCCTACCCCGCCCACCTCGACCACCACGGCGTTTTCCGCGACCTGTTCGACTCGCCCACGCAGGGATGCGATCACGAGGCCTCCATCAGTTCGTTGAGGCGCGAGCTCTGCAGGTGGCAAATGGCCACGGCCAAAGCGTCGGCGGCATCATCCGGGCGCGGGATGTCGTCGAGCGCCAGGATGGTGCGGACCATCTGTTGCACCTGCCGCTTGCCGGCCGCGCCGTAGCCGGTGACGGCCTGTTTGACCTCGAGCGGGGAGTATTCTCCGACCGCCAACCCGCATTCCGAGAGCGCCAGCAGCACCACACCGCGCGCCTGGCCAACCGCCATGGCCGTCCGCACGTTCTTCTGGAAGAACAGTTTCTCCACGGCCGCGGTGGTCGGGTCGTGGAGCGCGATGAGGGCGCGCAGTTGTTCGTGCAGGCTTTGCATTCGCTGCGCCAGGGCCCACCCGGCGGGTGTGCGGACAACACCGTAGGCAACGGCGCGCGGGCCGGCTTCGGTCGTTTCGACCACCCCATAGCCGGTCGTCGCCGTTCCCGGGTCGATCCCCAAGGCGCGAGCCGGCCTGGCTACTGGCATCGTGTGGAGGGAGCGCGCTGCGCGCAGGGCCGCCTAGGCGGCCGCCTCCATGGCGGCCACCGCCTCGTCGCTGACCTGCAGATTCGAGTAGACGGTATGCACGTCGTCGAGTTCTTCGAGCGCCTCGATGACTTTCATCACGGATACGGTGTCATCGACTCCCAGGGGGATCTGCTGCTGGGGTTCCATACGCAGGGTGGCTTCATCCGGGGCGAGCTTGGCAGTGCGCAGGCGCTCGCTGATGGATTTGAAGGCCTCCACCGGCGCCGTGATTTCGATCATGTCGCTGCCGACGGAGACGTCGTCCGCCCCGGCTTCCACGGCCATCTCAAAGATGGCGTCAGAGTCTTTGCCTTCAGCCGCCATCTCGAAGTAGGCTTTGCGCGTGAATTGCCAGGCTACCGAGCCGGCTTCGCCCAGGCTGCCCCCGGCGCGGGTGAGGATGCGCCGGATTTCTGCCACGGCGCGGTTCTTGTTGTCCGTCACCACATCGATCAGCAAGGCGATGCCATGCGGCGCATAGGCTTCGTAGCTCATTTGCTCAAGCACGCCGCCTTCACGGTCTTCACCCGTGCCGCGGTGCACCGCACGCTCGATGTTGTCTTTGGGCATATTGTTGGCGCGCGCCTTGTCGATCGCCAGGCGCAGTTTGAAATTGGCGTCGACATCGCCGCCGCCCTCGCGCGCGGCCATCGCGATCTCGCGCGCCAGGCGCGTGAAGAGCTGGCCCCGCTTGGCATCTGCGGCACCTTTCTTGCGCTTGATGGTGGCCCACTTTGAATGACCAGACATGCCCGTTCTCCTTGAGGGTGCGAGGCGCGGCCCCGCCAGTTCAATCCAATGGCCACCCGGCCCTGTGCATCAGCGATCCGGAGGCGCATCGTGCGACGAGGAAGACCTCGGGGAACTCGCGTCGCCGCGGGCCGGCCCTGGGGCCTCACCGCTGCGCGAATGGGATTATACATCGGGGTCCGGCCGCACGTCCACTGTGCGGAATGAATGCGGCGCGCATGGTAAAATCGCACGCGTCGCCCCTGTAGCTCAGCGGATAGAGCGTTGCCCTCCGGAGGCAGAGACCGGTGTTCAATTCGCCGCAGGGGCGCCACCCAGAGCGGCGTCGCATGTGCGGCGCCGTTCGTTGTTTGGGGCGTCAGGCCAGATCCACCCAGGCCACCTTCTGGCTGCGCGTGACGAAGAGGGCCAGGGTGCTGCGGCCATTCAGGCCCATCACCTCGCCCGGATTGAGCAGCAGCGTGCGCCCCACACGCTCCTCGTGCGCGGTGTGGTCGTGACCGTAGCACACCAAGTCGTAATGCCCGCTTTCGGCAAGCGCCCGCGCGATATTCGGATAGTGGTTGACCGCCACCTTGAGGCCATCCAAAGTGAGTTCGGCCAGGTCGCCGTGGACGGTGACATTGCCCGCCTGGGCCGCGCGCGCGAGCAAGAGCGGCTTGTCGCCGTCGTTGTTGCCCCACACCAGGTGAATGGGTTTGCCTTGCACGCCCTGCGCCAGGCGCAGGATGGTGAACGGCGAACACACGTCGCCGCAGTGGAGTATGACATCCGCCTGGGCGAGCTGCGGCATGGCGCTGTCGAGCTTCCACACGTTGTCGTGACTGTCGCTGAGAATGGCAAGGCGCACGTGGCACCTCCTCCCCGCCGCCGGCGCGGGTCGGCGGGCGCCGCGGGCCATGCTGGGCGGATGCCGGCCCGAGCTTACCCCATTATAGGGCAAGGGGCGAACGGGCCGGCCAAAGAGAATTGGGGTGCGATTCGACAATCGCCCTCACCCGGGCTAGACTCCGCACACGCCACATTGCGGAGGCAGCCCATGCCCGGCCCACGTGTCAGTGAAATAGTCGCCCGCCTCGAAAAGGGGATGCTCAAGACACAGGAGAAGTTCGGCTCGCTGAGTGCCGAGGGCTGGCGCGCGCCGGTGTACGACGGACCGCCGCCGTGGAAAGTGCGCGACCTGGCCGCGCACTTCTATTCGGCGGAGGTCCACTTGCTGTTGATGGCGCGAGATGTGGCTGCAGGCGGGCCGGGGGTAGGGGAGGGTTTTGACTACGACGGCTTCAACGGGAAGGAACAGCTGCGCCTGGCGGGCATGGCGCCGCAGGCTGTGCTGGCCAGCCTGACCCAGGCGCGGGTGGAAACGATCGAGTTCGCGCGCGCGCTGAGCGAGGAGCAGCTCGACCTGGTGGGGCGGCACCCGGCGCTGGGGATGGTGTCGCTGGAGGTGATGCTGATCGCGATCTACGGCCACCAGTTGATGCATATGCGCGAGGCGATGGCCAGGGTAGGCTGAGGCCGCGCAACGTGCGTGCGCACCTTGGAATCCCAAGGGGCATCCTCACGGATGCCCCTTGTGCATTGCAGTGTGTGAGCGCCAGCTACTTGGCGGTTACGGTGAAGGGCAAGACCATGCCGTTCTCATAGTGCCCGGGCAGGTGGCAAGTGAGTTGGTATTCGCCGGGGGTGTCGATCGTCCATTCGAGGGTGACCGTCGCGCCGGGCTCAATGTCCTCTACCTCGGCGACGGTGCCGTTCGCTTCCAGCGGAGAGTCCACAGCGCCAGCCGGCTCCAGCACGAGCTCATGCACGATCGAGCCGGTGTTGGTGATGTTGAACTTCAATTGACCCGCAGGCACACTGATCTTGCTCATCTCGATCGTGTACTCGGTCAGCGTGACGTCGACCGAAGTGGGGCCCTTGGGGCCGCAGGCAGCGAGAGCGGTAGCCAAGACCACAAACAGCATGACTGAGGTAACAGACTTGCGCGTGAGCATATGCTTCTCCTTGGATGAATTCGCGAACTGGTTGGTAGGATCGAACGCTGCCCTCGCCGTGCTCCCGAAGCGCACGCCCGCAACCGCTGGCGACCTGCGCTTCTTTCAGGCTCGGGGCTGAGCTTGCATCAGGAGACAATATATCATAATTGCGGTCGAATTGGTGGGTTTGTCAAGTGAGTTTGTATGAATGTTTGTTCCCGTCGTCACTAGCCATGTCCCGTGGCCTGAATCGCGCGGAATCGGCCTCACTCCCAGATACCGGATTCGGCCTTCTGCGCGCCCGCCTCCCCGCTACACCTGCAGAAGTTGACGATTCGCGCTGGCCATCTGCCGCGTGGAAGAAGGGCAGACCGTGCGCGCAACAGCTACGACTGTCCATCGTATATGGAATGGATCATGCCGGCGGGGACGTTTAACAGACACAGTATATAATTCGACGCGCACCAACTCACGCAGTGGAAAGGGAGAGCATGTCTGATAGCGAGTCTCCGCGTTTGCCTGGCCCATCGCGAGGCTTCTTCCGCCAGACGGCGCTGCAGGTCAAACTTGTGTGGCGCCTATTGCGCGACCGCCGGGTGAATCCGCTGCTCAAACTCGTGCCCGTTGCCACAGTGGTGTATCTCTTCTTCCCCGACATCCTGCCCGGGCCGATCGACGATACGGCGGTTGTCCTGGGCGGGTTGTGGCTGTTTATCGAGTTGTGCCCTTCCGAGGTTGTGGCTGAGCACATGCGGGACCTCAACGCGGTCATTCCCGGCACCTGGCGCGAAGTGGACCTGCCCAAAGTAGAGGCGGCCAAACCTGCCGAACCCACTGCGGGCGCCGAGGACACATCTCCCTAGCTATTCGCAAACTTGGCTTGCAGAGTCAAACCGGCCTCGCGCCAATGCGCGAGGCCGGTTTCGTTAGCCTTCGGCAATTCACCCCCCGGCGATTGGCGGCGCCAGTTGGCCGACCAGGTCATAAGCCAGCGCCCCGGTGATGTCCACGGGCACGATCTCGCCCAGAGGCGGCTGGCCACCCTCGACCAGCACCATGCCATCGACCTCCGGCGCGTCGCGGTACGACCGCCCGACCGCCAAGTTGTCGCCCCAGCCCTCGATCAGCACCGGCAACCGCCGACCCACCCATGCCTGGTTACGCTGCAAGGAGATGCCCTGCTGCAATTCCATCAGGCGCCCGCGCCGTTCCTCTTTGACTTCGAAGGGTACATCGTCCGCCAAGCGCCCACTTTCCGTCTCGGCCTCGAACGAGTAGGTGAAGCAGCCGACGCGGTCAAAGCGCATGGCTCTCAGGAAAGCGAGCAGCGCCTCGAATTCGGTTTCGCTCTCGCCGGGATAGCCGACGATGAACGTGCTGCGCAGGGCCAGATCCGGGAGCGCGGCGCGCATCGTGTTCACCGTGGCGTGCACCCATTCCATGTTGGCCGGGCGGCGCATGCGCCTCAAGACGGCCGGGTGGGCATGCTGCAAGGGCAGGTCGAGATAGGGCAGGATATTGGAGTGGGCGGCCATGACCTCGATCAGGCGATCGGTGATCGCGCCCGGGTATGCGTACATCACGCGCAGCCAGGGCACGTCTGGCACGGCGTGCACCATGGCCTCGAGCAGCTGGGCCAAACCGTCGTGCAGCCCGAGATCGTGCCCGTAGTCAGTCGTATCCTGTGCGATAAGGATGATCTCGCGCACGCCGCGATCGCGCAGCCTACGCGCCTCGGTCACGATCGTTTCCATCGGCCGGCTGACCGCTGTACCCTTGATGAGCGGGATCGCGCAGAAGGCGCACGGCCGCCGGCATCCATCCGCGATCTTGAGATAAGCGCTGCCGACCTGAATGGAGGCGCGCAATACGCCGCGCTCATCACGCCCGACGGTATGGGCCTCGGGCGGCAAGTGATACAGCGGCGCCGGGTGGACGGAGGGTCGAAGACCCTGCACCACCTCAAGGATATCCATCCAACGGCGCGTGCCGAGAATGCCGTCCAGCCCCGGCACGTCGCGCGCCACCTGCTCGGCGTAGCGCTGGGTGAGGCAGCCGGCGGCGATCAGCTTCTGGCCGCGGCGCTTGGTGCGCGCCAGATCGCGCAAGGTGCGCAGCGACTCCTCGCGCGCCGGCCCGATGAAACCGCACGTATTGACCACGATCACATCCGCCCGAGACGGGCGGTCGGCGTGCCGGTAGCCGGCCCGTTCGAGCAACTCCGCCATGGAATCGGAATCGACGCTGTTCTTGGCGCAGCCGAGGGTCACAACGTGGTAGCGCATGGGCGCGCCCATCTAGCCTCCCGCGGGCGGGGTGGCGCTGGGCGCGGGCGTGAAGGTGGCGGTGAGGCGCGGGGTGGCGCTGGGGCGAACGGTCGGCGTGGCGGTGGGGGTGACGCTGGGTGTGGGCGTCTTCATTCCGGCCAAGGTCCACACGCGGATGATGGCCTCGCCCACCCCGCCTTGCGTGCCCTGGTCGATACTGTTGTAGATCACGCGAATGGCCGCCCCATCTCCGGCAATGACCGCGACCGACTGCGCGCCCTCGAACTCAAGGTGCTGGCCCGGTGGCAGGCGTCCGGCGAACTGCTGCTTGCCGTCAACGATCACTCTGACGTAGCTGCGGTGGACGGCTTCCAGGCGCAGCCGCACGCTGGTGTAAACGCCCCCCAAGGGGGTCGGTGCGGCAGTCACCAATTCACCGGCAGCCACGGGCAGCGGCTCGCTGGTCAGTTTGCCGCCCGCCTCGCCTGCAATGGGGGTGGCCGCCGTCTCACTCGGGGTAGGTCGGCCGAGGTTGGCGACGAACGCCCCGGTGGCCGCCGCGCCAGGACTCTCGTTGGCCAGGAAGTGCGCCAACTGCACCGCCCCCCAACCTAGCAGGCCGATCACGACGAGGCTCAACCCGGTGCTGAGGACGACATCCAGCCGCATGAAGCGCCGCCAGAGAGTGGTTCTCGAGGCGATCGGGCGCCGGGCATCGGGCGCCACGCGCGCCGATGACGGCGGGGGTTGAGGCGGCCGCGGCCGCGTTCCGCCGACGCGGGCCATAGTCTCATCGGCATCCAACCCAAGGAAGGCGGCGTAGCTGCGGATGAATCCGCGGGCCTGGGCGACCGAGGGGATCAGGCTGTGGTCGTCGGCCTCGATGCCGGCCAGGAATTTCTGGCGGATATAAGTGCGCCGCTCGACTTCCTCGAGGGTGAGGCCCAACGCCTCACGCTTCTGGCGCAGCAGGGTCCCGAGCGATTCGGACATGGGCGATGAGGGAAGGCGCGGTCGAAGCGGCCGCGCGTCTCAGGTCGCGAGCCCTCTGGCGCCAGCGAAGGGCACAGAGGCGGGCGACCGTTTGCCGCGCGGCAGATCCGATGGGCGGGCTAGCTTGCTTCGCCTTGCGGTGCAGGTTCGGGGGAGGCCGGCGCCGGAGCGGGTGCTGGCACGCCTTCCTGCTCGCCCTCGCGGTTGACGATCACCGTGATCTCCGGGATCAGATCCACCGTGAGGCGCAAAGGCACTTTATGTGTGCCGACTTCGCGCAGCGGCTGATGGGCGATGTTGCGCCGGTCGACGCGCACGCCGGTCTCGCGCTCGATGGCCGCGGCAATGTCGCCGGTGGTCACCGAACCGAACAGCTTGCCCGTCTCGCCGGCGCGGGCGACGAAGGTCAGCGTCACGCCGGTCAGGCGCTCGGCCACCGCGCCCATTTCGGTGTTGACGCGCGCGCGCTCGGCCAGGGCTGCGGTGCGGATGCGCTCCGATTGCTTGATCGCGCCGGGGGTGGCTAGCATGGCCAGGTTTTGGGGCAGGAGGAAATTGCGGCCGTAGCCGTCGGCCACCTTCTTGACTTCGCCCGCGCGGCCCAACTTGTAAACGTCTTTAAGCAGCAGTACTTTCATCGTCAAGCCCTTTCTCAATGCACGGGGCGTTCTTGCGAACGCCCTCGGATTTGGCGCGCCTGGCGCGCCTCGGCGAAGGGTACAACGCCAAGAGCATTTTACCAAACCCACCGACGCTGGTCAAAACCGGGGCGGTGGGCTGGGTTCCCTGGGCATTCGAATTCATTCGCGGTACACTTCGGCTCGATTTCATCCGGCCCCCGGTTGGAACGCGCGTCGCGCATGGCGGCCGTGCGAGCACAGCGCGCCGGCCGTCAACAACAACTCGAAGCGAGAGGGACTTTCGTCGGCGCAATCCTCGCCGCATGGGTTGTGCGAGGAGGAATGGGCGCCTGCGAGCCAAAAGCGCATGACACCCCTACCCACCCTGCGCATCGTCGCCACCGACTCGCTGCGTTTGCACGAGAACCACGACCCCGGCCGTACTCATCCGCTGGTCACGACCCTCCGCCGCGACGGCATCCTGAAGAACCCGCCGGTCATTGCGCCGCTCGACAACGGCCACCTCCACTATGTGGTGCTCGACGGCGCCAACCGGGTGAGCGCTTTCACCCTGATGGAGTACTCCCACCTGCTGGCGCAGGTCGTGGATTACGAGGGCGACGGAGTGCAACTCAGTGCCTGGAACCATCTGGTGGTGAGTCTGTCGACGCAGGCGCTGCTCACGCGCCTGCAGGGGCTGCCCGGGGTAAGCCTGCGCGAAATGTCACGCGAGGACGCCCGCCGCAGCCTGGCCGAGCAACAGTTGGTGTGCTATCTCGTCGTGCCCGAAGGCGGGGTCATGGCGGCGCTCGGTGAAACGGGCCAGGTCGAGGCCTGGGCCGCAACGTTGTGCGAGGTGGTCAACGTCTATCTGCCGCATGGAAAGATCTTCCGCACCCAGCAAGACGAATTGCGCGGTCTGGAAGGCTTCTCTTCCACCGCGGCCGCACTGGTGGTATTTCCCAACTTCCGCCCGAACCAAGTGATGGATTTGGCACGCGGGCAGGGCCGCTTGCCGGCGGGTATCACGCGCCACCTGATTTCGCCGCGTGCGCTGCGGGTGAACTATCCGCTTGAGGAACTGTCGGCCGCGTTCAGCCTCGACGAGAAGAACCTCAGACTGCAGGAATGGCTGCACCAGAGGACGGTCAGCCAGTCGGTGCGCTTCTACGGCGAGGCCACTGTGCTCTACGACGAGTAGACGCGGGGTGACCATCCCACTCTCCGGGTTGCATTGGCGCCGGGCCGCCACCCACGCGACGAGTTTCCATCCCTTGGGACGACAACTAATGAAGGAATGCCGGCGAACGCTTCGCCAAGGCATGCACCAGCTTCCTGCCGGTACTCGGGAGCGGCGCAGCTGGCCGTGGCCTGCCTGACACCGAAGGGAACGCTGCCTTGGTTTGCGGTCGAGGAAGACGCTGCGGGCGGGCGAATTCAACTACCCAAACAGCCCGTTGAAAAACGAGCTTCGCCTTCTTCCCTCCCCCGCTCCGAGGGCAGGCCCCGGAACGTCCCCCGGCGAGTTGAGGTGTCAACGCGAGCTCGTCAAGCCTGGGGAGGGGAGAGGTTTTGAAGGAGGCGGGGGCCTGCGGCCCCCGCCTCC
>MGOA01000049.1 GCA_001796965.1 Chloroflexi bacterium RBG_16_64_43 | reverse complement strand
CCGGCTATGTCGCTCTTCACCGTGATGGGCGGGGCGCTGCTGGGAATGCCCTCCAGCCTGGTGAGCGCGCGCGAGGCCGGCATCTTCCGCACGTACAAGATCAACGGCGTGCCGGCGCTCTCGATCCTGGTGATCCCCGTGCTCACCAGCATGCTGCACGCGCTGCTGGCCACCCTGGTCATCGCCCTCACCGCCCCGGCGCTCTTCGACGGCCGGGCGCCGGCCAACTGGGTAGGCTTCCTGTTGGTCTTCTTGGCCTCGGCCTTCGCCTTCGCCGGCATCGGCACGCTCATCGGCGTGGTCTCGAGTGATGCGCGCATCACGGTCCTTTACTCTCAGCTCGTCTTCCTGCCATCCATGATCCTCGGCGGGTTGATGCTGCCCTCCAGCATTCTGCCGCCGACCATGGCCAAGCTGGGCCTGCTGCTCCCGACGACCTATGCCATGGATGCTTTTGGTGGCCTGGCGATGGGGCAGGCCGATGGCATGCATCCCTGGCTGTCGCTGGCCATCCTGGCGGCGGGCGGCCTGCTGGCTCTCGCGATGTCGGTCTTCCTTTTCAGTTGGGACAGCAAGAACACAACCCGGCGCGGGCACCCGGCACTCGCCCTGCTGGCCTGGGCGCCGTACCTGGTGGGGTTGCTGCTTTCTCTTTGATCCGTCGGGGATGGTCTGAGACCATCCCCGACCATGTTGAGGACGGATGAGGGTGGCCATTGCGGCCACCCTCTTCGTTTCCATTCGTGCATCCATCAAGCGACAATTGAATCGCCGGCGCGTTCGGAATTCGATGCAGGCAAGAGCCGCCCGTGCAACTGGGAGGCTCAGGCGCTGCGAAACTGCAGAGCGCGCAGGAGCGCGTGAAGGAGCGGCGCGTGATTGTCGCCCATCGCAAGGACGTGCAGCCCCAAACTCAGGCGAGGCAACGCGGCACCCTCACAGGAACGAATATCCGTATGACCCCGCCGCGCACGGACTGTCGACCGCCCTTCTGCAGGAAATGGCACGTGCGCTACGAGCCGGTGCTTGTGTAGTGCGCGAGGCCGAACTTCCACGCGCGATAGGCGAGGCTCATGAAGAGCACGGCCACTAGCGGGCCCATCCACGCCAGAGCGCCCACGTTGCGGCCGAGCAGGTAGGAGGCCGGGTAGAACGAGGCGAAGCCGTAGGGGATCAGCCAGGTGAGCGCGATGCGAATGCCGCGGCCGTAGATCGTGAGCGGGTACTTGGCAAACTCGTAGGTGTTGTACACGAGGAACGTCACCGGGATCGAATCGACGAGCCAGAAGGCGCTGCTCGCCGTCAGCAGGTTGAGGGCGATGAAGATCGCGCCTCCGGTGAGGACGGCGATCACAAGATAGAGCGCGGTAGCCACGGTAAAGGGGATGTGTAACGCGCTCATCGCCTTCACCACCAGCGCGGTCCCCACCAGCAGGTTGCCGATCCCATCGTGGCAGAAACGGTCTGCGAGCAGATGGAACAGCGGATCGATCGGCCGCACCAGGAAGCGGTCGAACTCGCCGCTGCGGATGTACTGCCAGCCCAGGGTCCATAGGTTGTCCGCGAACATGTGCGTGATCGACTCGGAGATCGTGACCAGGCCGAAGACCAGCAGCACCTCGTCGAAGGACCAGCCATTCAGGCTGGGGATCTGGCGCATGACGACCCACATCGCCAGCACACCGCCGATCTGCAGGAACGAGGTTGAGGTGGCCCCGATCAGAAAGTTGACCCGGTACTCCATCAGGATCTTGAGCCGCTGGACGAAGAACACGCCATACAGTGAGAGGTAGCGCCGCATCGGGCCTCAGCCTCCCTGCACCGTGATCTTGCGCACGGCCTGACGGAAGACCAGGCGTGAGGCGATGCCCAGCCCGACCAACCAGAGCAGCTGCCTGATCAGAAGCGCGCCCAAATCGCTCACCGGCGTTACGCCGGCGAGAAAAGAGATCGGCACTGCCACGCCCTGCGAGAAGGGCAGCGCGAGCGCAATCGAGCGCAGCCAGGCCGGCATCATCTGCAGCGGCACAAGGGCCCCGCCGAAGAAAGTGGCCACGGCGATCTTGACCACCCCCAGCCCCCAGGTCTCGGTGCTGTAGAAGGCCAGGCAGGCGAACATCCAGTCAGTGAGGAAGAGCACCATCGAACCCAGCACCAGCGAGAGGGCAAAGGCGCCCCACGCCGCGGGGTCGGAGGGAAGGCGCAGCCCGAGGAAGGCCCCGGCGATCAGCACGAGGGGCAGCTTCTGGACGGCGAAGACCACCAGCGAAGTGAGGGACTCGACGGCGTAGCGCGCCTGGAAATCCACCGGCCGCAGCAGCTCGATGGCAATACGGCCCTCGCGGATCATTCCCCCGAACTCGGACACCAGCCTCGATTGCACGAGCGGCGCCACGATCTGGGCCAGCAGTATGTAGTTGATCGTCTGGCCGACGTCCAGGCCGCCCAGGGTGGTCGTGTTGGCGTACACCGCGCGCCAGAATGCCACGAACACCAGCATGAATAGGATCTGGACGACGAACTCCACCACAACCCACGCGTTGTAGGCCAGGTACAGCTTGGGCACCATGGCGGCAAAGGCGAAGAAGACTCTCGCCTCCCGGCGGACGGCGTGGATCACGACCGGGGGTTCCCCTCTACCTCGCGCAACCCGCCCTGATAGATCTGGCGCACGATCGAGGCCAGGTCGGGTTCGGCGAGGGAGAAGTCGAGCACCTCGATTTGCTCCATGACCGCAGCCGCAATCTGGCTTGCGGTGGTCCGGGTGCGATCGAAGCGCAGGGTGAGGCGATGTGGCTCGGCGGCGAGGCGCGTGCAATCGCGCGGCAGCTCGATGGCGGTCGTCGCTTCCGACGTTTCGAAAGTGATTTCGCGATGCCGCCCGAAGCGCTCCTTGATGGTCGCGATCGGCCCGTCGTAGATCAGGCGACCGGCGTCGATGATGATCACACGCGGGCAGAGCTGTTCGATGTCGCCCAGGTCGTGCGTGGTAAGCAGGACCGTCGTTCCCCGTCCGCGGTTCTGTTCGCGGATGAAGTCGCGAATGCGTTCCTTGGCCAGGAGGTCGAGGCCGATGGTCGGCTCATCCAGGTAGACGACCCGCGGCTCGTGGATCAGCGTGGCGGCCAGCTCGGCGCGCATCTTCTGGCCGAGGGACATATTGCGAATGGGGATGTGCAGCAGTTCGCTAAGCCCGAGTGTGTCCTCGAAATCCTTGAGTAACTGGCGATAGCGCGCGGGAGGTACCTCGTAGATGCGGCCGACGAGGGCGAGCGACTCGATGAACGGCAGGTCCCACCAGAGCTGTGTGCGCTGCCCGAACACGGCCCCGATTTCGCGGGCATTGGCCACACGTTGGCGGTGGGGGTCGCGCCCGAGGACCTGCACGCTGCCGCTCGTGGGCACGAGGATGCCGGTGAGCATCTTGATCGTCGTCGACTTGCCGGCGCCGTTCACCCCGATGTAACCGACGATCTCGCCGGCGTCGATCTCGAACGAGACCTGGTTGACCGCGGCGATGTTCTCAAAGCGCGGCCGCACGAGCGCCTTGAGCGAGCCGCGCAGCCCGGGCTCCTTGCGCACGACGCGGAAGATCTTGGTCAACTGCTCCGTGCGGATGACCGGCATCGGACCTCATGCGGGCGAAACCTGGTTATGGCGAAGTCGCGGGCAATCATACCCCGACCTTCACTCACTTTTCCACTTCGCCGCATACTCGCGCGTCAGGTCCAGATACAGCTCCCCGAAGGCCCGGCTCGGTTCGATATGCGTGGTCTCCCACCACTCGTTCCACGTGGTGATGAAGATCCAATCCGGGGCGCTGGCCAGCGCCGCCTCCCAGGTGCGCCGGTAGTACGCGCCATCGTCGCGTTCCTGCACCAGCCCCTCGCGGCCCGGGATCAAGCGATCGTCATACCCTGGTTGCACGGTGGCAGCCCACAGCTTGGGTACACCACCCTCGTCGAGCAGACTGTAGTAGCGTGTGCTTCGGCCGGTGTCGGCGACCACCTGCTCGAGGTTCTTGTAGGTGAATACGCCGTACTCGTGCAGCCCGTCGAACACGGCAAGGTTGGAGAGGTCATAGCCCATCCCGAGGAAGAAGGCATCCCGGCCGGTTGCACGAACCTGGACCAGCACGTCCCGCCACTCGTCGAGCGGCGCCGCGCCCGTTGCCCACAGGACGACCACCGGCTTGCCGTCGATGCGCGAAAAGGCCGGATGATCGCCGTAGGTATCGATGGCATAGCTCAACCAGCGCACCATCTCGCTCGCCGGTCGCGCGCCGCCGTCGGCCAAGGTCTCGAAATAGATCGATATGAGAAAGCCCTCGTCCTGCGCCACGTCGAGCAGCGTTGTCAGGTTGCGGTCCGTGTCGCTGCCCGGGCCCCACCAGGAAGAGATAAACCCGTCGATGCCGGCCTGTTTGGCCTGGCGCACGTGGCGTTCGATCGTCGCGCGCGAGGCGGAGTCGTACGGTTCGGGCGGCCTGTCGGCCAGTTGCGCGCTCGACCAATCGCTGCGGGCGTACCACGGGTAGTAGAACGCCCACAAGAGATGCGGGTAGCCGCCCAGGCTGGCCGCGCTCTCTTCCGGGGCGATACCCCCGAGCTGCGCCAGTGTGATGTCGAACTCCAGGGCGTTCTCGCCGTGCGAGTTGGCCACAACGCCTTTGTGGTTCACTTCCTTGATGAGCGTCGCTTCGCCCTGGGTGATGAGCGACAGGCGCACAGCACTCGAATTGATGTCTCCCTTGCGTACACGGAAGCGCAGAGACGACCCGGCGGCTGCCGAGTCGAGCGCGTAATCCACGGTGAGGCCCACCCGCTTCCCAGCCTTGGAGTCCGCAAGAGGCTGGTTGAGCGACATCATCGCCAACCCCGCCGAGGGATTCGCGGGATCTCCCAGCGTGCCAACGAGGCGCATGGTGAGCACATGCTCGGGCGTCAGAAGCTCGAGCGTCGACCAATCGGAGGTGGTCGAGTACTCGAGCCGCAGGTGGTAGTGGAGCACGTCCTCGCCCGTGGGAGCGGCCGTCGGCGCAGGCACAGTTTCCGTGGGCAGCGAAGCGGTGGTCGCAGTTGCCGGCACGAGGCTTGCCGCCAGTGTGGGCTCGGCGGTCGAGACCCGCCCGCATGCGGCAGCGGCGCAAGCGAGGGTCATGAAGGCGATACTGGCCAGCCTAGCGACGCGAGGTGTCATCAAAGCCTCCTTCGACGAAGTAACGATCACAGAAAACTCGCCGCCTCCGCTCGCGGTCGCGCGTCTTGGGCGTTCGTGCATCAGGCCGGCCGCACGTGCACGCGGTGCACGTCACGCGCCGCATCATGCTTGTAGATGAGGCGTTGTTCGGCCGCGCGCATCTCGTACACGCCGTCCGAAACCTCCACCCGGGCGCCGCGCGGGTAGTGCAACTGCGGAAGGAAGATCTCCGTGGGGGCGGCCGCGCGCTATGTTACTCACGCCATGAGTGTTAATCATTTACGCCGCGAACAACGGGCAGGCGGGACTTTCGGATGCGCCCGCCACCGTCTGACACCTCAGCTCACTGTGCCCTCAGCCTTGCGTGGGCGCGCGCGTTCGGCCACCTTGTGCACCGGAC
>MGOA01000048.1 GCA_001796965.1 Chloroflexi bacterium RBG_16_64_43 | reverse complement strand
CGACCTTCAGTTGGATTACTGCCGACTAGCTATGCGGCGCTTGCCCGCGTCCATCCCGAGTCGCTTTGCAGGATGATCCGTAAACCAAGGCGCCTCCTGAATAGCGCGTGCCATCGCGGGAGTGAGCGGCCCCTGGTGGATCGACGATCACGGCAGCTCCCTGTTGCGCTTGGGAAGCTCGTTCCAGCGCTGGCAGTGAACCTTGGGCCCTGTGAATCGTCAGGGCGCGGGCATTCGAACCCGCGCGAGGCAGGAGTCTGCCCACGCTGCCTGGTTGGGGATCACGATGTTGGCGTGAAAGAACGAACGTTCTCCGGGATTTGACAGGCCCTGAAGAGCGCTCAGGCGGAGACCAGGCGCTTTGTGTCGGGGAGCGCGGGCTTGCGGAGGAACCGGACAGGCAAGAACCAGGAGATTAACTTGCAGAAGCCCCCCGCCCGCTTGGCGCTGCCAGTCCTCCCAAGGCTTCTCGGATGCCACCGATTGCCGTTAGCCTCGATTGCGAAGGACCAGCGCAACGCAAGCGGGCAGGTCGAGTGGGGAGATTGGATCCTGGCAATGTGAAGGGCCATCCCTTGTGGCGCTTTGCATCCTGCGTCCAAGAGGGTAGAATGATGGCCGCACGTGATTGCATGAGTACCCGTTCAGCCCTCTCTCGGTGCTCGATACCCCGGATGGTCGAGCACAATGGCGAAGCCGGTGAAAGTCCGGCGCTGTCGCGCAACTGTAAGCTGAGGCCGCTTCAAGCTGACCACCCGCCGAGCGGCGGGCCATCAGGCACTCAGCAAGCCAGGTCGCCCGCCGAGTTGAGAGCCCATCTGCCTTCGTCGCAAAGGAGATGAGCCCATCGCACCCCGCGAACCGGCCCCTCACCCGCCCCAAATCGCCGCGCAGGTTCCAAGACACCCAAGCCCGCTCAAGTCGGGCGCTGGAGCCTTCCTGTGGTGCTTGGGACTGCTTCTGATCTCTCTCTGGCTGAGCACGGCGGTTGGGGCGGTCACGCTGCCATTGCGTGAGATCCTGGCTGGGCTCCTGCCGGTCCCGCTGCGCGGAGGGGTCGAGCTATCGTCGACCACCTACGCCATCCTCTACCAGATACGGCTGCCGCGAACTGTCCTCGTCGCCCTGGTTGGCGCTGCACTGGCGGGGAGCGGCGCAGCCTATCAAGGGCTCTTTCGGAACCCGCTCGCTGATCCTTACCTGCTCGGGGTCGCCTCGGGAGGAGGCTTGGGCGCGGTCATCGCCATGACGTGGCAGACCCAGGGCGCCTCCGACTATGCGCGCGATGTCCCCCTGCCCTCGTTGGTGCTCATTCCTTTGGCGGCATTCGCAGGCGCACTGCTGACGGTGGTGCTCGTCTACCGACTCGGATCGGTGCGTGGCACCGCTCTGCGCCTGATGGACTCGCACACCTCACGAATCATCCTTGCAGGCGTCGCGATCGGGGCTTTTGCCACCGCCATGACCACCTTCGTCATGCTCCGCCTTCAGGGCGACATGTACCGCCCGGTGGCGTGGATGCTCGGCGGATTCACCATTGGCGGCTGGGGGCCGGTTCTCGCCAGCTTACCCTTCATCGTCGTCGGTCTTGGAGCTCTGGCGGCCCTCGGCCGCGTGCTCAATGTGATGCAGTTTGGCGAGGACCAGGCCCAACACATGGGGCTCAACGTTACCCGCGCTCGAGCAGCCGTGATCGTCGGCGCCTCGCTTGTCACAGCAGCCGCTGTGGCCTTCTCCGGCATCATTGGTTTCGTGGGTCTGGCAGTCCCCCATGCGGTGCGCCTGATGTGGACGCACGATTATCGCAAGCTGGTCCCGCTGTCGATCCTGCTAGGGGCTGGCGGCCTGCTCCTGGCGGATGTCCTTGCGCGGACGCTTGTTGCGCCTCAGGAGATCCCATTGGGAGTTGTGACTGCGGCGCTTGGCGCACCGTTCTTCTTGTATCAATTGCGACGGTCCGGGCTCGGATGAATCCTCCATCGGCTCTCCTGCTTGAAAACATCAGCCATCGCTACAACGGGGCCGACTCGCCGCTTGTCTTGGATGGGGTTTCACTGCGCGTAGGCCCAGGCAAAGTCACGGCGCTGGTCGGCCCGAATGGATCGGGAAAGACGACGCTCATCCGCGTGGCCAGCGGGCTGCTCGAGGCCAGCCATGGCGTGGCGTTCGTTGCCTCGGGCCCCCTGCCCTTGAGCCGGATGAGCCCCGAGACCCGTGCGGGATGGGTGGCCGTTGTGCCTCAGGCTGCCTACCTGCCACCGGATTTCACGGTTGAGGAGACAGTGCGCCTCGGGCGGATGGCCGCCCGCGGTTGGCTGGCTGCAGAGAGCGAAGCGGACCGCAAGGCCTCCGAGATCGCCCTCCAGGCGGTCGGGCTCGCGACGTTGCGCGGTCGCCCCCTGGGCAGACTCTCGGGAGGCGAACAGCAACGCACATTGATCGGGCGCGCGCTCGCACAAGGCGCACCGATCTTGCTCCTGGATGAGCCGACCGCGCATCTTGACCTGCGCCATCAACTCGAGGTCCTTAGTCTGGTGCGGTCCTTGGCCGCCAGCGGCGGCTACGCGGTCCTGCTCGCCCTGCATGACCTCAACCTTGTCGCTCGCTTTGCGGACGAGGTGTTTCTTCTGGTTTCCGGACGAATCGTGGCCTCGGGGCCACCGGCGGCCGTGCTGCGCGAAGACATACTCACTGCCGCCTACGGCGTCCAGGTTAAGGTCCTTGAGCATCCCGTCCACCGTACGCCACTCGTCGTCCCGGACGGTGCGGATCCCGCCGATGTCGCTGGCGATCTGGCCGGTCGCCGCTGAGTCAGGAGAAAACCAACTATGCCAAAACTGACATCCATCCAAACCGGCAAAGGTGATGATGGCACCACTTCCCTCACCGGCGGGCGGCGGGTCCCTAAAGACTCACCAAGGGTTGTGGCGTACGGCACGGTGGACGAACTAAACGCAATGCTGGGCGTCGTGTGCAGCGAGACGCCGGCGCCGCAGCTGCTGGTAAGGCTGCGCAGGGTGCAAAACGAGCTGTTCCACTTGGGTGCCGATCTCTCCACTCCGGAGGAAGAAAAGTCGCGCCGGCCCCTGCCGGCGATCGAAAAAGCCCATGTTGAGCGCCTCGGGAAGGATATCGACGACATGATGGAGACGGTCGGACCATTGGAGAACTTCGTACTGCCGGGAGGGGCCAGGAGTGCCGCTCTTCTGCACGTGGCGCGCACCGTGTGCCGCCGTGCCGAACGCGAGGTTGTGGCATTGGCGCGCGAGGAACCGATCAACCGCGTGGCGATTGCCTATCTTAACCGGCTGTCGGATGCCCTTTTCGCCATGGCGCTGGTTCAGAATCGGGCGCAAGGCGTGGCTGAATTGTTCTGGGATAGCCGCGCCGTGCCGTCAACCGAGTAGGTGTCTTCCCCCTTGGAATGAGAGCCGCCCGCTTGCACAGCGGGCGGCGCCGATTGCGTTGGGCTTCCAGCCATGCCCTTGTTCAAGCGCCCATCGGGACGGCTTCCACGACGCTGAGGAAAGTCTCCACGACCTTCGGATCGAACTGGGTGCCTTTGCAGCGGCGCAGCTCTGCGACGGCTTCGCCGTGGCTGCGCGATTCCTTGTAAGGACGCCGATCGCGAATGGCACTGTAGGCGTCCACAACAGCCAAGATGCGTGCACCCAGAGGTATGTGGTCGCCATCAAGCGCATCCGGGTATCCCTTGCCGTCGAAACGCTCCTGGTGGTGGCGAATCAGCGTCGCCGTGCGTCGCAACGCATCTACGGTGCGCACGATAGCCTCCCCACGTTCGGGGTGGCGCCGGACGATTTCCCATTCGTCCTCCGTCAGCGGACCAGGCTTGAGCAAGATGGGATCCGGGACGGCGATCTTCCCGATGTCGTGAAGCATTGCCCCCCAGCGGATATCCTCCAGTTCGTCTTCCGAGCATCCCAGGCGCCTGGCAGTTGCCTCGGCCAGAGGGGCTAGCCGCTTGCTGTGGTCGCCAGTGTATTCGTCACGGGCATTGACCGCGTTGGCCAGCGCCAAGACCGTCTCGAGCTGGGTTTGCTGCAATCCCTGCATGAGCAATCCTCGGCGCAATGCATTGCCTGCGATTTGGGCGGCGTGCTCCACAAAAGCACGCACTTCCTCGGTCGGTTGCGCTCCATCGCCCAGGGCCAGCGCCAGCACACCAAGTGCGCGCGGGCCGGCGCAGACCGGCGCCCACACGGCAACCCCCTGCCCCAAGGGCATCTCCTCCACTGAGCTCCGCCGGCCGGCCTCAGCAGGTTGGGTCAGGTACACCCGACCCGCGATCAGGCAGCGCCACGGCAATCCCTCCTGGCGCGGCAGAAGTTGCCCAAGCCATTGCTCAGGTGCCCCCCTCGCGGCTGAGACTCGCAGGTAGATCTGGTGTCGATCAAGCAGAAGTACGGCACCGCTCTCGGCAGGAAGCAATTCCAGGACTGAGTCGAGGACGATGACCGCCATTGCCTCCGGGTCGTCATTCTGATTGAGTGCCTCGGTGAGGTGGAACAATCCCGCGGTGCGGACGTGCTCTGAGATGTCCGCATCCAGGCGTTGCGCGTGGTGCAGCGAGGAGGATGTCTGTTGGATGAAGGCCGCCATGCGCTTCAGGTCGGCATCGCCCCATTGCCTCGGACGGCGGAAGTAGCAGCCGGCCACCCCGATCAGGCTCCCATCGAATGTAAGCGGCCAGAGTGCTTTGGAGCGGTAGACCCTCGGCTTGTCGCTTCCGTTCCGCTTTTGCTGCGAGGCGGCGACATCCACGGTAATCGGGATGCCCTCCAGGCTCAGACGGCTTAGGTGATCGCGATCCAGATGAGAGGTCTCGCTCGCAAGCGCGTCGGCCGAGAAGCCCTTGGACCATGCGACCTCCGATGCACCGGTTGGCGCCGGGAGCCAGATCGCAGCCCGGTCCGAATGGCTGGCGATCAGCAGGTCGTGCCCAGCTCGATCGAGCGCGCGCCTGGCCCATCTCATCGAGACCGCATTGCCGTTGGTTGGATTGATGACCAGCATGGCCTTGCCCTCGCAGGTTTTGTCGGCGGCCCAGCGGTGCTCAGGCCACTCCGCGGTAGCTTCTTGTGCAACTTCCCTGCCCGGGCGATGAGCGGGACCGCGATGAAGCTCCGATGTCGCGCGCAGCGCCTCCCTCTAGAAGCCATAAGTCGCGAACCGAGTCCGGAGCGGGAACAGTCCGGCGGATTTCATTTCGCATAGCCTGACTACACATTCCTGCAGGAGAGTGGGGCGGGATTGGGTTGACCGTGGTGGCTATGCGCAATTGGCGTCAGCGGATCGCCTGTAATATGTTTGCTGTGTTCCATCTACTCCACGCAGTATTAGGAGAACCGAATGAACATCGTAGAATGCGCCATCGAGAAACCCACCGACGCGAACGTCATTCTTGGGCAGGCTCACTTCATCAAGAGCTTGGAGGACATACACGAAGCGATTGTGAACGCGGTTCCGGGCGTTCGCTTTGGTCTTGCCTTCTGTGAGGCCTCCGGCGATGCACTCGTGCGTTTTTCGGGCACGTCGCCGTCGATGACAGATCTCGCCAAGAGGAACGCCCGGGCTCTCGGCGCCGGGCATTCCTTCATCATTCTTCTCGAGAACGCCTACCCCATCAACGTTCTCAATGCCATCCAGGCCGTTCCCGAAGTGTGTGGGATCTTCTGCGCAACCTCCAACCCGGTGCAGGTCATTCTCGCTGAAACGGATGAAGGCCGGGGAATCCTGGGGGTTGTCGACGGCTGCTCGCCGAAAGGCATCGAGAACGAAGCCGACCAGACGGCACGCAAGTCCTTGCTGCGCCGCTTCGGCTACAAATTCTGAAGCCTAGGGCGAGCCCGATGCGAGCCCGCCACAGGTCCCGTTTTAGCGGGAAGTTAGGGCCTCGTATGCTATACTCCCGCCATGGCCCGACCCTACTCGATCGCGGTGGACCTTGGCGGGACGCATATTCGCGCGGCCCTGTTCCTCAGTCAAGACACCACACCGGTCCGTCGCACTCGCGGGCTCACTCCACAGACGCCCGATCAGACAGCCATCCTCGAGGCGCTTGCGCGGGCCATCCAGGATCTCATTCCGCCCGACGCTGACCTGGCCAACATCTCCATCGCTGTCGGGACGCCGGGCCCGGTCGATCCATTCCTCGGGCTGGTCCTCAGCGCGCCCAATATCCCCTCCTGGCACGCCCTGCCGCTCCGCGACTGGCTCTTGAGTCGCTTCGCCGCGACCATCCACATCGCCAATGACGCAAACCTGGCCGCTCTTGGCGAGTTGAGCTACGGCGCCGGCCAAGGCGCAACCGACCTCGTCTACTTGACCATAGGCACTGGGATTGGAGGCGGTGTCATCACAGCCGGCCGGCTACTTCTCGGAAGCCGCGGCCTTGGCGCCGAACTCGGTCACGTCACCGTCGACCCGAGCGGCCCGCAATGCGGCTGTGGCCGAAATGGGCACTTGGAAGCTCTCGCATCCGGTCCGGCCATCGCTCGTGAGGCCCGCGCCCGCCTGGCGGCCGGCGCATCCTCATCTCTCTCTCAAACATACCGAAGCGACCCGCTCGCGATCACCACCGAGCGTATCGCTGAAGCCGCGCGCCAGGGAGATGCCTTTTCGCGGACACTCGTGGCCGACATTTCCACCCTGCTGGCCCGTTTCATCGCCGATTGTCTGGCTCTCTTCTCGCCCCAACGAGTCATCCTGGGCGGTGGAGTCATGGGCTTGGGTGAGCTGCTCATCGCGCCAATCCGCGAAGGAGTAACTCATTACGCGATGGCCGCCGCTTATGTCGAGCAACTCACCATCTGTGCCGCCCAACTCGGCGATGATGCCGGCCTCCTGGGTGGTCTGGCACTGTGTCTCAACCCGTCGTTGCAGCCCAGCTCGCCCGCTTCGTAACGCCGTCTCTCGATCCGCGCTCGCAATCCAAGTGTTCGCGTGAGGCACGCAATGCCCATCCCCACTCTGAAGGTCCCCGGTCCCAAATCGGTCGAATTCATCCAGCGCGATACTACCTTCATCTCTCCTTCCTACCCACGCGATGTGCCCTTTGTGATGGATCACGGAATTGGGTCTGAGGTCTGGGATGTGGACGGCAACCGCTTCATCGACTTCAACGCAGGCATTGCGGTGTGTTCAACCGGCCACTCTCACCCGCAGGTGGTGGAGGCTATCCAGCGCCAAGCGGCCCAATTCATCCACATCTCTTCCGACTATTACCATCGTTCATGGATCGAGCTGGGCGAGAAGCTTGATGAGATCGCGCCCTTCAAGGAAGACGCGCTCTGCTTCATGACCAACTCGGGCGCGGAATCAGTCGAGGCCGCGATTAAGCTTGCGCGCTACACCACCGGGCGACAGCGTTTTATCGGCTTCTTCGGCGGCTTTCACGGGCGCACCATGGGGGCATTGGCGTTCACCGCAAGCAAGCCTCTCTACCGCTATCGCTTCTATCCCACAATGCCCGGAGTCACCCACGTCCCCTTCCCGAATCCCTATCGCCAAGTGCTCGCTCCGACTTCCGCCGACTACGGCGAGACCGTCGTCGACTACATCGACGAACAGGTGTTTGGCCACCTCATGCCTGCTGAGGACTGCGCCGCAATTCTGCTCGAACCCATCCAGGGCGAAGGCGGGTACATCGTCCCCTCCGACGGCTTTTTCCCCGCCCTGCGCAAACTGTGCGATCGCCACGGCATCCTGCTCATCGCCGACGAAGTGCAGTCCGGGATTGGACGAACTGGCAAATGGTGGGGTATCCAGCACTGGGGAGTGGAGCCGGACATGGTGGCTTGCGCCAAAGGCATCGCCTCGGGCATGCCCCTCGGCGCGCTGATCGCTCGCAAGAGCCTGATGACCTGGCCGAGCGGTGCGCATGGCAATACGTACGGCGGTAATCCTATCTCTTGCGCCGCAGCCTTGGTCACCTTACGCCTCATCGAACAAGGTTTCATGGCCAATGCGGCCAGCCTGGGCAGCTACACCCTCGAGCGCCTGCGCGCGATGATGGCCGCCCACCCTTCGATTGGAGACGTGCGCGGCAAAGGACTGATGCTCGGCATCGAGTTCGTCCGCGACCGCGGCAGCAAAGAGCCGGCGAACGTACTGCGCGACCAGATCGTCCACGCCGCTTTTTCCCACGGCCTACTGCTCCTCGGTTGCAGCACCAACGTCATTCGCATTGCCCCGCCGTTGAGCATCTCGCGCGAGCTTCTTGACGAGGGACTCGAACTCCTCGACTTCTCGATAACGGAGGCGGAGCGGCGCGAGGAGTGGTAGACCGCAGCTCCCAAGTCATCAACCTGTGCT
>MGOA01000047.1 GCA_001796965.1 Chloroflexi bacterium RBG_16_64_43 | reverse complement strand
AATCCGGATTTCCCAATCCCCTGAAGGACGCGCCAGAGCCGCTCCAAGAGGCAGTGAAACACTTGCGCTGCCCACTCAGGACCGCCTCAAGAGGGTGCTAGCGCGTCCACCGCGCCCGTCCCGGCCACACGAGGCGCATCCACACAGCTTGCCCTCGTGCCGAGGAGTCGGCCGTCACGGGCAGGGGCGCGGGGTTTCCGAGTCGGATATACTCGGCCCCACAAGGACTCTTGGTCGGCTTCCTGAGTGAGCTGCATGAGCGACGACATCTCCCCGATCCGCAAACAGTATCTCGATATCAAGCGCGACTACCCGGATACGATTCTCTTCTTCCGGCTGGGCGACTTTTACGAGACGTTTGACGAAGACGCGCAGGTGGCCTCGCGCGAACTAGATATCGTGCTCACCTCGCGCAACGTGGCCAAGGGCACTCGCGTGCCCATGGCCGGCATCCCCGCCCACGCCGCCGAAGGTTACATCGCCCGGCTCATCAGCCGCGGCCGGCACGTGGCCATCTGCGACCAGGTGGGGGATGCGGTGCGCGGACTGATGCCGCGCGAGGTGGTGCGCGTCTTCACCCCCGGCACGCTCATGGAAGAAACGATGCTCGCCCCGCGCGCCAACAACTACCTTGCGGCCGCGCTCGTCGTCGATAACCAAGTGGGCATCGCGTATGCCGATATCTCGACCGGCGAATTCCGCGCAACCGCCACCGCTGGCGAGAATCCAGCCCAGGTACTGCGTGACGAGCTGGCTCGGCTCAACGCGGCCGAAGTCCTGCTGCCCGAAGGCAGAGCTCTTGGCAACGGCTCGTCGCTCACGGTTACTGAACTCCCTTCGTGGAAGTTTGAACTCGGCCGCTGCGAGCAGGCGCTGCTCGAGCACTTCTCGACCGCCAGCCTGGAGGGCTTCGGCCTGGGCGGGCTGCCCATGGCCACGCGGGCTGCAGGTGCGCTTCTCCAGTACGTGCGCGAGACCCAGCCCAAGGCGCTCGGCCTGCTGGCCGGGTTGGCCCACTACAGCCTGACCGACTTCATGCTGCTGGATGCCGCGACTCGCCGCGGCCTCGAACTGACTGAGACCCTGCGCTCGCGCGAGGTGAACGGCTCGCTGCTGGGCGTGCTCGACCAGACCGTGACGCCCATGGGGGCACGCCTGTTGCGGGTGTGGATCAACCAGCCTCTGCTCAATCTGGCAGCCATTCGGGCGCGCCAGGACCAGGTGCAGGCCTTCGTCGACGCCGGCCTGGCACGAGTGAGCTTCCGCGAGCCGCTGGCGAAGCTGGGCGACCTAGAGCGCCTGGCTAACCGAACCGCCTCAGGGCACGCCACGCCGCGCGATCTGGTGGCGCTGCGCACGCACCTGGGCGGGCTACCGGTAGTACGCGCCGCGCTTGAGGCCGCGCCGGGTTTGGCCAGCTTCGCAGACGAGGTGGACTTGTGCGGGGACGTGCTCGGCCTGCTGCAGGCGGCCATCGCCGAAGACGCGCCGGCCACGCTCGCCCAGACTGGCGTTGTGCGGAGCGGGTTCTCGGAGGAGCTCGACCAGACCGTGGCGGGCATCCACGATGCACGCCGCTGGATCGCCAATCTGGAGGCCGAGGAGCGGACGCGCACGGGGATCCGCACACTCAAGGTGGGATTCAATAAGATCTTTGGCTACTACCTCGAGGTCACGCGCGCCAATGCCGAGGCCGTTCCCCCCGAGTACATTCGCAAGCAGACCCTGGTCAACGCAGAGCGCTACATCACACCGCAGATGAAGGAAGTGGAAGCACAGATCCTCAATGCCGAAGAACGCATCCGGGAGATAGAGGGCCGTGTGTTTGCTGAGGTGTGTCGCACGCTGGCCGCCGCCGCGCCCCGCTTGCAGCACAGCTCGGCCGCCCTGGCGCGGCTGGATGTTGTAGCCGCGCTCGCCGAAACGGCGGTGCAGCGCGGATACGTCCGCCCAACGCTCGTCGAAGATGACACGCTCGAAATCGTGGGTGGGCGTCATCCGGTGGTCGAGCAATTCCTCTCGCCGCAACGTTTCGTCCCCAATGATGCCGTGCTCGAACGCGGCGAACGCATCCGTGTTATTACCGGCCCGAACATGTCGGGAAAGAGCACCTACCTGCGTCAGGTGGCGCTGCTCTGCCTGATGGCGCAGATCGGTTCATTTGTTCCGGCCGCCTCGGCCTGCATCGGCCTGGTCGATCGCATCTTCACCCGCATCGGCGCGCAGGATGAGATACACACCGGGCAATCGACCTTCATGGTGGAGATGATCGAGGCTGCCAATATCCTGCACCATGCCACCCGGCGCAGCCTGCTCATCTTCGATGAGGTGGGGCGAGGCACGTCCACTTACGACGGAGTCTCGATCGCCTGGGCCGTCATCGAGTACATCCACAATCATCCGCGCCTTCAATCCCGCACATTCTTCGCCACTCACTATCACGAACTCATTCGGCTGGCGGATTTCCTGCCGGCGGTGCGCAACTACAACGTGGCCGTGGTCGAGCAGGGCAAGAAGGTTGTCTTCCTGCACCAGATTATCGCCGGCGGTGCCGATCGCTCCTATGGCATCCATGTGGCCCAATTGGCGGGCCTGCCGCGGCCGATCATCGCCCGCGCAGAGGAGATCTTGGCCGTACTCGAATCTCAAAGCGACCGGGCGGACAAGCCCCAACCCCAGATGCTGCAGCTCAGCTTCGTCTCTGGAAAAGACCCGCTGCGCGATGCGTTGGCCCGCCTGGACGTTTCTGGCCTAACCCCCGTTGAGGCGCTCAATCTGCTCTACGAGTGGCAGAGGCGTTACACCGCGCCAGAAGTCGACCAATCGCCGTGACGTGGGCCGAATAGGCCGCGGCCCTTCCTACGGTTGCGGGCCAATGCTAGAATGGGCGGCGTGGTCGCGCGCCTCGAGCGCCCGGCACGCAATCACTGGCTTCCTCATCCTGGCATCCCATGTCCGCCCCATCTGGGTGGGTTGAGCACGGGTCGGTCCTTCATCGACTGCCCGGTGATTGTTCGCATGGCGGTTGACGAGAGAGCTGCTTCGCGGAGGCTGAATGCCATCGTCGCACATCACTCAACGGCAGATCACCGCATTCATCACGCCATTCGAAGGCGGCGGCCGGGAGTCTCTGCTGCCGGCTTTGCTGGCCGCGCAGCGTCGCTTCACGCACATTCCCGAAGCCATCGCTGAGCGCATAGCCCACGTCCTAGGCGTTCCGCTAGTCGAGGTGCACGGCGTCATCGAGTTCTACTCACTTCTCACCACCCAGCCCACGGGCCGCACGGTGGTGCGGGTGTGCACCAGCCCCGCCTGCAGCATGTCGGGCGCACACGAGACACTGCGCGCTGCGCTGAAGACTCTGCGCGTGAAGGAAGGCCAGGTAACCTCCGACGGCCGCTTCTCGGTTGAACGCGCACCATGCCTCGGCCTGTGTGAGCACGCACCGGCGCTGCTCGTCGGTGAACGACCGGTGGCGCAAGCGCATGCCAGCCGCATCAGCACCATCTTGAGGGGCGGGGGGGTGCGGCCGCGCGGGCTCGTCTTCGGCCCCACGCGCTGGCTCACGGCACGCTGCGGCACGGTAGATCCGGCATCGCTGCGCGAGTTCCGCGCACGCGAGGGCTTCAAGGGCCTGCAGCGCGCACTCAGCCTCACCCCGCAGCTGGTCATGGCCGAGGTCAAAGCTGCCGGGCTGATCGGCAAAGGCGGCGCAGCCTTCCCAACGGGCGTCAAGTGGGAGGGCGCGGCGAACGCCTCGGGCGCGCCCAAGTACATCGTGTGCAACGGTGATGAATCGGAGCCGGGCACCTTCAAGGACCGCGTGCTCATGGAAGAGGACCCCTTCAGCATCGTCGAAGCTATGATCATCGCCGGATACGCGGTGGGCGCTACGCGCGGCATCTGGTACATCCGCGGCGAGTATCCGCGCGCCCTGGCTGCCGCGCGCATGGCGGTGGAGGCTGCGCGCCGCGCAAAGTATCTTGGTCCGAATGTGCTGGGCAGAGGGTTCGAGTTCGAGCTGGAGGTTCGCTCGGGTGCCGGGGCCTACGTCTGCGGGGAGGAGACCGCGCTCTTCGAGGCGGTAGAAGGAAAACGAGGGTTACCGCGCATCAAGCCGCCCTTCCCCACCACCTTCGGCGTGTTCGGGAAACCGACCGTCATCAACAATGTCGAGACGTTGTGCACCGTGCCGGTCATTCTACGCCTCGGCGTGGAGAAGTACCGCAGCCTCGGGACCCCGGGTTCGCCGGGCACGAAGCTCTTCTGCGTTTCGGGAGACGTCGCTCGCCCCGGTTTGTACGAGCTCCCCTTTGGCGTGACGCTGCGCGAACTGCTCTTCGAGCACGCAGGCGGCATGGCTGGCGGCCGCGGCTTGCAGGCGGTGCTGATGGGCGGCGCCGCGGGCGCCTTCGCCACACCCGAGAAGCTCGACGTGCGCCTGACATTCGAGGATATGAAAGCGGCTGGGCTGCCGCTCGGGTCGGGCGTGGTGATGGTCTTCGATGAGCAGCGCGATATGCGCCACGTACTGGTCGAGCTCGGCGAATTCTTCGCCGAGGAGAGCTGCGGCAAGTGCTACCCGTGCCAGATCGGCACCCAGCGCCAACTCGAGGTGCTGCAGCGCGTGGCGCACGGAAGCCCGTTGCGTGGCGACGCCGAGCGCCTGCAGGATGTGGGCTGGACGATGACCGATGCATCCATCTGCGGCCTCGGGCAGACGGCTGCCAGCGCCGTGTTGAGCGCCATTCAGCTGTGGCCGGCCGTTTTCGGATCACAGTCTCAGGCAGCGTGAGGAGAGCTCATGAGCGACGAGATCGTCCTGACCATTGACGGCCGCGAAGCGCGGGTCGCCCCCGGCACGACTCTCATGCAGGCTGCGCGCCAGCTTGGGCTTGAGATTCCCACCATCTGTTACCACGATCACACCACGGCCAACGGGTTGTGCCGGCAGTGCGTTGTGGAAGTCGAAAAGATGCGCGTGTTGGCGCCCGCATGTGTGACGCCCGCAGCCCCCGGCATGGTCGTGCATACGGAAAGCCCGCGCGTGCAGCGAGCGCGGCGCACGCTGCTGGAGATGCTGAACGCCTCGGTCGATCTCACCGAAGCGCCCGAGCTGCAAGAGCAAATGCGCGCCGCGAATGCCGATCCGCAGCGTTTCCCCGGCGCCGAAAGGCGCGCGCCGGCGCTCATTGACGATAACCCGATGTACGTTCGTGATTACGCCAAGTGCATCTTGTGCTGGCGCTGCGTTCAAGTATGCGCGGCCGATGCGCAGTACACCTTTGCCATCAACTTCGACGGCCGCGGCTATCACACGCAGATCGGCACCTTCTTCGACCGGCCGATGCCCGAGACCACTTGCGTCTTCTGCGGCCAGTGCGTAGGCGTGTGCCCCACCGGAGCGCTCAAGGGCAAGCGCGAATTCCTGATGGAGCAAGGGCTCGATCCTCAAGCGGTG
>MGOA01000046.1 GCA_001796965.1 Chloroflexi bacterium RBG_16_64_43 | reverse complement strand
AGATTCTCGCGCGCCGAGAGGCGCTCGTAGAGCGAGGGCGTCTCGGTCAGCACGCCGGTCTGACGGCGCACCTCTTTGCCGTGGGTCGCCGGATCAAGCCCCAGCACGCGCATCCGGCCCGCATCCGGCTTGAGCACCCCATTGAGCAGGCGCACCGTGGTTGTCTTGCCCGCGCCGTTCGGGCCCAACACGCCGAAGACCTCGCCCTCGCTGAGTGCGAACGATAGATCGCGCACAGCGTGCACGGCGCCGAACGCGCGGCTGAGGCCGCTCGCCTCGATGACCACCATGGATCCGCCTTTCAGGCCGCCGCCATTGGCTCGGATGCCGGTACGGGGGACTCAACAAGGTCGTGCACGGGCAGGCGCCGCGTGACGATGAGCCATGCCACGAAGAGCAGCATGCCAATCCACCCCAGCGGGCTGACCGGCGTTCCGCCCCAGGTCAAATCGAAGGGGGTGAGGAAAAGGATCGATAGGCCCGCCGTGGCGTTGAGCGCGCCGTGCGCCAGCGCCGGCGCCCACGGGCTGCGCGTGCGTAGATACAGCCAACTGAAGATGGCGCCCAGCAGAACACACGCCACCACCATCATCAGCGTGCCGAGCACCGGTGCGCTTGGGAAGTTGTGCCCCTGCAGAATGACCGGCGCATGCCAGATGCCCCAGATCGCCCCGCTCAGCAGGATGGCCTTCCATTGCCCCAGCGGGAGAAGCTGCGGCAGAAGGAACCCACGCCACCCCAGCTCCTCGCCCATCCCGAAGATCGTGTTGAAAAGAGGTGCCAGGGTTAGGCTAAGGCCGATCTGGGCTAGGACGACCACCCATGCTGGAACTGGCAACCCGCCCGGGATTGAGGCGAGGCTTTGCTTGATCACCCCGAATCCCAGGTCCAGGCGGGCCAGCCCGAAGACCATGGTGAACACGCCAGCCGCCAAGGCGAGAGCGGGCGGGAGCAGCCAGGCCCACAAATACATGCGCTTCTGGCCGAGCCGTCCAAGGTTCAAGCTGCGCAGGCTCTTCTTCGCCGTGACGCGCGTGGCGATAAGCGCGCCCAGGCCCGGCCCCCACATGGCCAGCGACCAAGCGGCCAGCGCGGCGACCTGCTGCGTTTCGGGCGCCGCGCCGCGAAAGGCCAGAGGCAGCACAAACAACGGCCAGGATACGCCAAAGGCTATCGACAAGAAAACGATTAGCGGTTTCCGGTCCAACATACGGCTATATCCTCAATCTCAGTCTGCCCGATTAGGGCGTGATTTCGCCCGGCATGCTGCGCCGACGGCGGGCGCCAGGGGTGAGTGGCCGCTTGGCCACGAGGGTGAGCTTAGGCGACCCCTCGCGGTGGAATACGTTGACTGCCTCCCACCCCTGCTCGCCCAACTCATTGAGCGCCGCCTCAAGATCCTCGTCTTGGGTACCAGTCCAGCGGCCGACAGTGAGCACACGGTACTCCCAGGCGGCGGTCTCGGCCATGGTCTACTTCTCCTCGACCGGGGTCGACCGTGCGAGCGATACAAGGCCCGCCATGCCGCCCAGGTTCATCGTCTCGACGGCGCTGCTGGGCACGATCACCAGCGCGCCTTTCTCCTTCAAGCCTTCGAAGAGCATGTTCATGGCGCGCAGGTGCAGCGCGGTGGGGTTATCCTTGTAGGCGAGCGAGGCCTCGGCGAACGACGCGGCAATCTGCTTTTCCGATTCACCAAGGATTACCCGTGCCTGCCGTTCACGCTCGGCCTGCGCCTGGCGGCTGAGCGCATCCTCGAGGTCCTGGGGGACGATGACGTCGCGAATCTCCACCGATTGGACGGTGATGCCCCACGGCGTGGTGCGCTCGTCGATGATTTTCTGCAGGTCGGCGTCCATCCGCGCGCGCCCGACCAGGATGTCGGCCAGGTTCATTTGGCCGATGATCTCGCGCAATGCGGTCTGCGCGGCCCAGGCGATGGCGGCCCGGTAATCCTCCACTTCGAGCGCGGCCTTTTGTGCATCCCAGGCCAGCCAGAACAGCACCGCATCCACGTCCACCGGCACGGTGTCCTTGGTGAGGGTCTTCTCCGCGGTGAAGGGGGTGACCATCACCCGGTGGTCGATCCACATCGCCGTCCGGTCAACGATCGGGATGATCCAGAACAGACCTGGCCCGCGCAACCCGTGAAACTTCCCGAAGCGCAGGACAATGGCCTTCTCCCACTGGTTGGCAATCTTGAGCGCGAATAGGATGTAGAAAGCGATCAGCAGCAGGAGGCCCGAGAGCGGTAGGCCGATCCACTGCGCCACGTGCAGCGAGTCGAGCAGCGCCGCCAGGCCGACCATAACGGTCGTGATCACTATGAACAGGAAGATCGAGACCGGGTTAGCGCTCCGATCGGGAACCTTGCGGTCGAACAGGGCTTGCTTCATGGCTCGCGAGGTAAGGCTCATTTCTCCTCCACACATGCGGCTCGGCGATTACTGCGTGGAGCGTTTGGCTCCGCGGCGTGCCAGGCCATGGGCGAACGCGGCTTCGATTTCATCCGCGGTGAAGCCGAACTTGATGGCTTCCTCCATCCACACCTCGATCAGCGTTTCCAGGCGCGCCCGCCTTTCGCGTTCGGATGTATGTGGCGGTGCCTGTTCCATCACGTATGTCCCTCGTCCTTGCTGAGTTGAGATCACCCCTTCCTCGTGCAAGAGGCGATAGGCACGAGCCACCGTGTTGAAGTTGATGCGCAGCTCGGAGGCCATTTCGCGCACAGTTGGCAACTGGCTGCCCGGGTCAAGCGTGCCGGCGGCAACCAGGGTTTTGACCTGTTCGAAAATCTGCACGTAGATCGGGACCCGGCTGTGAAGATCTAGACGCAAATGCATTGGCCTACTCCCGATTGAACTAATTGTGCGATTAAACTAATTGTAGCATTGAACTAATTGTATAACAGCTTTCCAGTATGTCAAGCGACGTTCGAATGAGCTTGAAATAGGCTGGATTCGATTGCCCAAGGGGTATTCTCCGCTCTGGAAGAAGTCGAGATGGCCAGCATGTGCCGGGGGTCTTTCCCTCCCATGCCTGCAGCATGGGTGCAAGTCCAACCTGGTCGCTCCCGGCTGCGACTCGTGGGGCGAGGTGCTTCGGCCGGCGCAGGCAGGAGACTTTGGGGATGTAGCGGGGGTTGTGCGAGCCGGCGCGCGATCAGTTGATGCGGCAGCCGCCTCCCGGAGGTCAGTGGCCCCAGACGGCAAGGCGCGTGGCGGCTGCAATCGCGCGGCAGGCGGGAAGAAGGGCAGCGCGGTCCGCGGATGTCGGCCCACTTGACAAATAGAACATATGTTCTGTATAATGGGAGGACAACACGGGGCGCCGACAGCCCCCCGGAGGAGGTGGCGATGCTTGCGGGAACCTTGGTACAACCCTCGAGTGGGCCGGACCTGGCCCACCTGCAGGTGGCTGGCGAGTTCGAGATCCTGACCCCGCGCGAGCGCGAGGTCCTGCAACTCATCGTCGCCGGCCAGACCAATCGGCAGATTGCGGATTGCCTGGTGGTCTCGCCCGAAACGGTCAAGACCCACGTGCGTCACGTGCTGGGCAAGATGGGCGTGAACCGCAAGGCCGAACTGCGCGCCTTGCTGGATGCAGCACGCTACGCCTGATATCCCCTCCAGCAAGCGGGGCGAGCCATGGCTCGCCCCGCGGGTTTAACTCCTCGTCGCCGGTTCACCCTCAGGGCGAGGCGGCGGCCAGCGACCACACCTCCAAATCATCGAAGGCAACCGTGAGCAGCGTGCTGCGCTCGGTGCGCGCAAACAGGCCAAGCTGGCCGGCCTCGATCAGCGGCTCGGTGTATGAAAGAACCGCCACGCCGTTGGCGTAGGCCGTGAACTGCGAGTCGGCAAAAACCACTGCGATTCGATTCTCCGCAGGCGCGCCGGGCAACAGCGAGGGGGTCGCCTTCCAGGCACTCGCGCCTTCCAGACCCGGCCCGAGGTAACGTTCGAAGCGCACGCTGCCGTCGCAGGCAAAGGCGATGCGATACTGTCGATCGCCCTCGGCCCGCAACACCACCCCGAATTCATTCTTTGGCGCATCGCATAGTAGGCTGCGCGCGGTCACCGCGACGTACCCATCGGCTGGCACGCTCTCCGCCAGCAGCACGGCCAAAGAGGCCAGCTGCGCCTTGAGCGCGAACGTCAGTTGACCGGCGGCCATGGCCACCGTTCCACCATGCGTGGCGTGGAGCGGCCAGCCGCGCGAGTTGGACGTGAAATCCTCGTGCAGGATGAGATCCCCGGCCTGCGGTGGAAGCGCCGGCGTGGGCGAGACGGCCGCCTCGGGTGTGGCCGTGGCCGTCGGCTGAGCGGGCAAAGGGGGCAACAGCGTGGAAAGCGGGATCATCACCGTTGCCGTTGGGGTAGACAAGGGCGCGAGCGTGGCCGTGGCCGGTGCGATCTGACAGGCGCTGAGCAGCAGCGTGGCCACTACCGTGCTCCGCGCCAGTTTCCCACGGCGGCCGCCCGCGCGTCTCATGGCAGCTTCCAGTAGTCCAGCAAGTCGAATTGGACGGCGTAGTTGGGGGTGACGTTTGAAGCGATGAACAAGCCGAAGCGCCCCTCGCCAAAGCGATCGTTGTGTATCTCGTCGAGGAACACGCCATTCGCATACAGCGAGAGACGGCTGCCATCGGCCATCAGACCTAGGCGGTTGGTCTGGTTCGGGCCGGAGAGGATGGCCGGGTTGGCTGTCCAGTCCTTGAGCTTGGTGAACTCGCTGCCATCCCAAGCGCGCAGTGAGTAGCGCCCGTCGCAGGTGAAGCCGAAGAGATATCCCTGGTTCAAGTCGGGTGCCCGCACCACCAGCCCATAGCGGTCGGTGCCCGAACAGGTCGTGGTCATGGCTGTGGCCTCGATGTAGAAGTTCACCAAGCGAGGCGCGGCCAGCCGCCACCAGTCGCCTTTGTCGGCCTCCGCCACACTGAAAACCAGCTTGCCGTCGTGAACCACGGCCTGCGGGTTGCCGCCCTCCAGGTACCAGTTCTGCCCGGTGTCGAAGGCGTCGTGCCAATCTGGCGTGCCCAAGTTGATGCGTGGATCGGTGACCGGCACGGTCGGCGTGGGGACCAGGGTCGGCGTGGAGGTAGGAGTGGACGTCGCCGTAGACCCAGCGGTCGGCGGAACAGACGAGGGCGGGACCACCGTGGCCGGGGCAGGCTTTTCAGCCTGTGTTGGGCTGGAGGTTGGATGCTGCGTGAGCAGCTTGGCCACTTCGGTTTCCACTTGGGAGGCCGGCGGAGCGGGTGTGCCGACAAGCGTGCATGCTAATGCGGCCACAAGGCAGGCGCATGTGACGAGAATTGTGCGGGACATGGGCAGATCCTCTTCTAATGCAGGACAGCGGAGCTTATGGGCGGAAGGCCGCTGAATGTGCATGGCCTCACGAACATGCGCCTCCGCCCGGCCGCTCCCGGGGGATTGTCGCCGGCCGGACTGGTTTGCGTGCTTTCCGATTATACAGAATGCATCTTGCGGCACGCTTCGGAATCTAATAGAATGAATCGGGGAGAATTAGCCCAATATGGCTGGGCAGCCAACAGGCCTTTCATCAAAGGAGAATCCTCATGGCCGACATCATCAAAGTCTCAGCCGAGTCTCGAACCACAGCCGTTGCCGGAGCGATCGCCGGGATCGTCCGCGAACAGAAGCACGCTGAGGTGCAAGCCATCGGGGCGGGTGCGGTCAACCAGGCGGTGAAGGCATGTGCCATCGCGCGTGGATACCTCGAGGGAGACGGCTTGAATGTGATTTGCATTCCCTCCTTCACCGAGGTCACGATTGACGGCAAAGAACGGACTGCGATCCGCATACTCGTCGAACCGCGATGAGGGTCGTGGTACGGCGCGGGTGCACCTAGAGCGATGGGGCTTCGAGCAAGGCCGCCTCGAGCGCCAAGCGTAGGTTGAGGTTGCGCTCGAGGCCGCGCTCGACGCGTTGCAGCGCCGCCAGCCAGCGACGTGCGGGCGCGGCCGGGATGCTTGCAGCCAATGCACGGATCTCGTCGGCAAAATCCAAATTGGTGAGCGGCGCCTGCGAGTCGATTCCGGCCAGCAGCAGGTCGTGGGTCAAGCTCTGCCACATTTCCAGTGTCCGCCGCAGAGCCTGCTCCTCATCGCCTTCCTTGGTCAAGCGGGCAACCTGCTCGAATCGCTTGGCGCGGCTGGAGGTGAACACAGACCGCCAGGCATCGAGAGTGTCGCGGCGCGCTTGGGAGGCGCCCTGCTCCTCGACCTCGCGCAGCGCCCAGCCCAATCGGCCTCCGCTGAGATGCGCCAGAAGCTTGGCGCGATCGGGCGGGACGTGCCACCGATCAGTCAGCGCAGCCTCGACCTCAGGCCTCGGAAGCGTGCGCAGAGTGATGACCCGGCAGCGCGAGACGATGGTGGGCAGGAGTGTTTCGGCACTTTCGGCCGTGAGCAGAAGTATGACTGAGGCGGGTGGCTCCTCGAGCGTCTTGAGCAACGCGTTGGCCGTGCTCGAGGTGGCCTGATCGAAATTGGCGAGCAGCCCGACTCGCCATTGCAGCTCAAGCGGCGAGAGCGCGAGCATGTGCATCATCTCGCGCGCGGCTTCCACCTTAATAGGCTTACCCGGCTCCTGTGGCAGGAGGACGAAAAGGTCGGGATGCGTGCGCGCAGCGATCTGACGGCACGGCCGGCACGCGCCGCATGCCTCTCCCGGCGCGGGTGGTGCGGCGCAGTTGAGCGCCTGGGCGAAGGCCAGCGCCAACGTGCGTTTGCCGATTCCGGCGGGGCCGGCGAAAAGATAGGCGTGCGCGGGCCGACCGAGCGCCAAGTCGCGCTGCAAGGCGCGAATCGCCCAGGCGTGCCCCACAACGTTCCAGGTCATGCGGCTGATTCTAGCCGTTGGGTGAGCGAACGACAAGGCGCAATGAGGCCGGCGGTGCCCTATGGGCACCCATGCGCGGGCCGCTTGCCCCCGCGGGTGGCGGGAATCGGGGAAATCGTGTAGAGTCAACCGACAGGGCACGTCAATAGGGCTGGGGCGCTTGAGCCCCAGACTTCAGCAAAGGAGCGGGAACCAAAATGGCTAAAGGACTGAGCAAAGCCGAATTCATCGGGAAACTCTCCGAGGCGACCAAGCTGAACAAGCGCGAAGTCGCCGACTACTTGGAAGCGATCTCGCTCTTGGTCGTGGCCGAACTGAAATCCAGCGGAGAGGTGACGATCCCGGGCTTGTTCAGGGCAAAGGTCGCCGTCCGCCCCGAAACCCAGGACCGGATGGGGGTCAACCCCTTCACCAAGCAACCCATCCTGATCAAGGGCAAGCCCTCTCGCAGAGTGGTCAAGGCGGCGCCGGTAAAGGCGCTCAAGGATTCGATCTAGCCTGGACCCGGTTTCGCGCTGCGAAACCGCGATGAGGCACCTGCCGCCTGGGCAGGTGTGCCCTGCCCGTCGTTCTCCATTAAGCCGGCCCGGCCCCTGGCCGCGGCTGGCTTTGCATTTAAGCGGCAGCGCAGGCGCCAAGTCTCATATCCAAGTCTAATCGGCCAGGCATTGACCCTCATCCCTGTGGGCTGGTATATCCTCCCTTGGCGGCGCAGGGCCGGTCCGGCGCTCGCCCGCGCAAAGGATACGGTAGGGACAGAACCACGTGAGCCAACGCCCTGGACGACACGAGCCCCCGCCCGGATTGCGATGGGCAGTGCCAGCGTTGTTGCTTGCGCTCGCTGCGGCGCTGGCCTTCGTGGCAATCGCCTCGCTCTTCAGCCTGATCTCCCGCTGAGCTGGGCCGCTCGCGGGCTTGGCCCCGGCACGGAATGCCGGCCGCACTGAGGGACATTATGTTGCGCTACTTGCCATTCGTCTCAACCGTTGTCACGATCGTATTCGCCGCCGTTGTGTTTGCTCGATACCGCCGGCGGCGTGGCACGCACCTGCTGATTTGGGGCATCGGCTTACTCCTGTACGCGCTGGGGACGGCGATGGAAGCGCTGCTGAGTCTCGCATTCCATCCGCTGGCTCTCAAGATTTGGTACCTGGCAGGCGCCATGTTGACCGCGGCTTGGCTTGGGCAGGGGACCCTGTTCCTGTTGGTGCGGCGCCGAGGCGTTGCCCCGCTCCTTCTGGGTCTGCTGGTTCTCCTGTCACTGATCAGCGCCTGGCTGGTGCTGGGCGCGCCGACCCTGGCCGGGTCCTTCGATATCCGTGTTCCCGCATCCGCCCAGTATCGTGAGATTCTTACTCGGCCGGGCGCAGCTGTCGCCCTGACCATCCTCCTTAACCTCTATGGGACGCTGCTGCTCGTTGGCGGGGCGCTTTGGTCGGCATGGCTCTTCTGGCGCAAGCAGGTCCTACTGCACCGCGTGCTGGGCAATGTGCTCATCGCCGCCGGGGCTCTGGCCCCGGCCATGGGCGGGACCTTGCTGCGCCTCGGCTTGGTGGATTGGCTCTACGCGAGCGAGTTGGTTGGAGCGACAATCATGTTCGTTGGATTCATCCAGGCGACCATGCCGCAGGAATCCCCCAACGCGGCATACCGAGGCGCGACGGCTCGGGCCACCTAGCTCTCCCGACTTGTGCTACCCTCGGTTGCGACCGGGACCTGAACGCATGCCGCCAGTCCCTAGCTGGCGGCATTTTGCTGCATGACGCCCAATCCGGCATAATGAAGGGTGGGCGCTTCGCCGGCCCGATGGCAAGCCACGCGCGCGGGGAAGTGAATCGCGATGTCGAGCAACTCGCTGGCGATGCTGCGGGAGACTGACTCATGAGCGATCCGGTGATGTCGGTCATTGCGATTGTGGGCAGACAACGCGGCCGAGTGGAGGCCTGCCTGCGCTCGCTCCTGGCGCAAAACGCTGTGCCATCGATGGAGATCATCCTTGTGGATTGTGCGCCAGAGGGCACACCACCGATTGCACTGGCGGATCGCGAACAGGTACGAATCCTCCGTGGCGCTCCCGGCCGCGAGTTCGGTGAGATGCGCGCGCTGGCCGTCGGTGCGGCGCGCGCCCCGATCGTTGCCTTCATTGAGGAACACTGTGTCGCCCATCCCGGTTGGGCCGAGGCAATACTCGCCGGACATGCTGAAGGGTGGTCCGGTGTGGGCGGCGAGATCCACAATGGCAATCCCGGCCGCGGGTTGAGTGACGTGATTCTGGCCATATCGTTTACGCCGTGGATGGCACCGGCCACGCGCGGCGCGCAAGTCCTCCTGCCGGGGAACAATACCTCCTACCGGCGCGACGTGTTGCTGCATTTCGGGGAAGAGCTCCCGCGTCTGTTGCTTAGCGAACCGCTGCTGCAATGGCGGCTGGCCGCCCAGGGCCAGCGCCTGCTTCTCGAACCGCGCATGCGCTTCAGCCACACCAATGAGACGCGTCTGACCACGATCTGTCGCGGCTTCTACCTTTGGAACCGCTGCTTTGGAGCCGCACGGGCCGACCTCTTGCGGTGGTCGTGGGGGCACCGCGCGGCGCGCCTGCTTGCGGCGCCGCTGGTGCCCTGGGTGCGGGCGGCGCGGCTTGTGGTGTTTGGTGTCCGCCGTCGCCGCGATCTGCTTGGAAGGTATGTGCGAGCCCTGCCGGCCGTGATCGTCGCCGAGAGTTACGCCATCACGGGCCAGATCGTGGGTATGCTCATGGGGCCTGGCGCGGCGCCGGTGCAATTCGTGGATTACGAGGTGGGTTCATACCGCACGCCTGGAGATCTGGCGTGAGCCTGTCGGCCATCGCCCCGCGCGTGTCCGTGGTCATTCCTGCCTACAAGTCGCAGGAAACGCTTGCCGTGTGCCTCAACACCCTGAAGGCCCAAACCTTCACCGACTACGAGGCGATCCTGGTCGATAGCAGCCCCAACGGCGGCGTTCGGGAACTCGTGATACACGAGTTCCCATGGGTGCGCTTCGAGCATTCGCCGCTGCGCCTCCTGCCGCATGCTGCACGCAATCGCGGCGTTGAGCTTTCGCACGGTCGCCTGCTCGTTTTCACCGACCCGGATGTTATCTTTCCGCCCACGTGGTTGGCGCGGCTGGTGGCGACTCATGAAGCCACGGGCCTGGCCGTCATCGGGTCCGTGACGTGCGATGGATCGCGATGGCTCGACCTAGGGACGCACTTCTGCAAGTTCGACATCTGGCTGCCGGGCGGCCGCGGGCGGCGTATCAACTTAGGGCCGTCCGTGAATATGCTCATCCCACGCGACTGGTACGATGAGGTAGGCGGGTTTCGCCCCGACATCATGTTGGGGGATGCCGTGTTTTGCTGGCAGCTCGAACGTGCCGGGCGCAGCCTGTGGTTTGAACCACAGGCCATGCTGGTCCACCATTACCACGCGGCCTGGCGTGAGCTTGTGCGTGAGCGGTTCGCACGCGGCCGCGAGTTTAGCGAGGAGCGCCGGCGGTGGGAGGCGTGGAGCCGGCGGCGGACGCTGTTTGCGGCGGCGATTTCGCTGTTGCCGTTACGACTGGTCAACTTCGTGGCGCGGGCCGGCGCCAACGCATTGCGGGCGGGCATATTCACGAAATACTTGGCGACCATGCCCGTGATCGTGGTCGGCACGTGCGCCTGGCTGGCAGGCGAGCTGCAAACGTTCGCACGTGTGCTCGTGGGCCGAGCACGGGCTTGACCCGATGCGCGTGTTGATCCTCGTCCATCACGTCGCGGCAGCCGGCGGGAGCTTTGAACGCAGCTTCGCGCTGGCTCGGCATCTTGTCCGCCTGGGACACGCGGTGACGCTTTCGGTCTCGCCCTCGCGCCCCAGCGCCACGCCGCGCGTCCACCAGGCCCAGGGTGTACGCCTGGTGGAAATGCCGGACGGCGCCCCTTTCCGCCTGCGCAATATGGGTCTCAGCCCGCTCGATATCTTCGGCCGGATGGTTCTCGCCACGCGCGAGCGCTTCGATATCGTCCATGGTTTCGATCAGCGGCTGAGTGTTTCACTCCCCGCGCTGGCGCAGCGCAAACGCTTCGGCAGTGCGTATGTCTCGGACTGGGCCGATCTATGGGGCGGGCAGGGCATCGCCGGAGAACGGCGGTGGCCAGCGCGGGTCACGCTTGGAGCATTTGATGGAGCGTGGGAGAAGCGCGTGTGCCAGAGCGCCGATGGCCTGACGCCGATCTGCACCTATCTGGCCGAGCGGGCATGGGCTATGGGAGTGACCCAAGAACGGCTTCACCTCCTGCCGGTGGGCGCCGAGTGTGATGATGGACCGCCGCCCGAGAAACAAGCCAGCCGGCGCGCGCTGGGGATTCCACTTCAGTTGCCCGTGGTTGTGCACATCGGGCTGGGCACCTACGATCTGGCGCTACTCGAGCAATCCTTTATTGCCCTGGCACGTCTCAATCCCCGCGCGCTGCTGGTGACCAGTGGTCCGCGCATCTCACAACTCGATCGCGCGGCGCACCGGCACGGGCTTGAGGCCAACTTGCGCCAGTTGGGTTGGGTTCCGCACGAGCAGCTATCCGCCCTTCTGGGCGCCGCCGACGTGATGCTTCTTCCATATACTCGCCGCCCGGTCAACCTCGGCCGCTCGCCCAACAGCGCGGGCCACGCGCTGGCCGCCGCGCGGCCAATTGTCACCAACAACACGGGTGACTTAGGAACGCTTGTGCGCGAGGAAGGCATTGGGCTGACGGCCGAAGAGACCGGCGCCGCCATGGCCCAAGCGCTGCAGCAATTGATCGACGATGTTCCCCAAGCGGAGGCCATGGGGCGGCGCGCGCGGGCACTGGCCGAGACGCGCCTGGCGTGGTCCCATCTGGCCGGCGAACTGGCCGACTTCTACAGGCGCTGCACGTCCCTCTGAAGCTCCCGCTCCCGCACAGCCACATCAAGCGATACGTACGGCCCCGGGGGCAACGTGCACGCGGGCTGGATATAATCGGTGTGTGCCAAAGACTCCCCCCACCCTGTACCTCCTGCACGGCGACGACGAGATCGCGATGCGCGAAACCATCGCCCGCCTTTTCGAGCAATTGGGCGAGGCGTCGATGCGCGACCTGAACACCACTCGTCTCGAGGGACGCGGCCTTTCGCTCGCCGCGCTGCGGGATGCCTGCGGCACGGCACCGTTCATCGCCCGCCGGCGGATGGTGATCGTGGAGGGTTACTTCACTTGGCTGCTCTCGCGCACGCGTGAGGCTGACGATTCGTCTGAGAACGAGATGTCAGCCGCGCCAGGCCGTGCACGCGGGCTGGAGGACTTGACCCCCATTCTGGAAGATGTGCCGCCATCCACAGCATTGGTCTTCATTGAAAGGCGGACGCTACCTGGCCGGCACGCCATGCTGGCGTGGTGTGCCACCCAAGGTGAGCGCGTGTGGGTGAGGCACTTCGAGGCGCCACGCCCATCGGACCTGCCCGCTTGGATCTTGCGACGGGCCGAGCATCACGGCGGGCGCATGGAGCGCGAGGCGGCCCAGCATTTGGCGCTGGCTGTGGGGGAGGATCTATCGCGGCTGGACGAAGAAATCTCCAAGCTGTTGACGTTTGTGGACCGCGCACGCCCGGTGAACGCCGAGGATGTCCGCCGATTGACGCCCGAGTCGGCCGAGACGGATGTCTTTGCGATGGTGGACGCGATCGGCCAGCGCGATGGGCCAACCGCCACGCGCCTCCTGCACAAGATGCTCGGCGAGCAGGATGCCGGCTACATCATGGGCATGGTGGTACGCCAAATACGCCTGCTGCTTCTGGCGCGCGAAGCGCTCGACACGGGCCCGCGAACAATCCGCCTGAGCGAGGCGCTGCACGCCATCGCCTTGCGCGAAACCGAGCGAGTCCCAGATTTCGTGGCTGAAAAGCTCGAGGCCCAGGCTCGCCGTTTCAACCTCACCGCACTGGATCAGTGGTACGGTCAGCTGCGCGACTTGGACGAAGACATCAAGACCGGGAAGATCGCGGCCGGCGTGGGCCTGGAGGCCATGCTCGCAACCTGGTGCACTCGTTGAGGCGCAAATCGCCCGACCTCGCCTACGGAATCAAACGGCGGGCCATCTGTGGCCCGCCGTAGTATGTACTTCGTGTCCCGCTCACTTGGCGGGCTGGGCCGCCAATTCGACGGGTTGTTCTTCACGGTGGTTGAATAGAATACCCTGACCCTCGGCGTAGTCGACCACCACGGTGTTGCCAGTCTTGAACTTCCCCTCCAGGATCATCACCGAGAGCGGCGATTCGACGTGCTTCTGAAGCGCGCGACGCAGCGGGCGCGCGCCGAACGCCGGGTCGAAGCCCTCGCGAGCCAGCCATTTGCGCGCCGCCTCGGTCAGTTCCACCGCAATGCCTTGCTCGGAGAGCCGGCCGCGGATTTCCTGCATCTGCAGATCGACGATGCGCTCCATGTCCTCGATCTTGAGCGGCGAGAAGATGATGATCTCGTCGATGCGATTGAGGAATTCTGGACGGAAGGTTGATTTAAGCGCCTGCTCGATCTTCTCGTGGCTGCCGTCGCTCTCGCCATTCTCGCCGCGGCGCAAGAAGCCGAGCGACCCGGACCGTTTGACGAATTCCGTGCCCAGGTTGCTGGTCATGATGAGCACCGTGTTGCGGAAGTCGACCGCCCGGCCTTGGCCGTCGGTCATGCGCCCGTCTTCGAGAATCTGCAAGAGGGCATTCCACACATCGGGGTGGGCCTTCTCGATTTCGTCGAAGAGCACCACGCGATACGGGCGCCGGCGAACGGCCTCGGTGAGCTGGCCGCCCTCCTCGTAGCCCACGTATCCCGGCGGGGCGCCGAACATGCGGCTGGCTGTGTGCTGCTCGCGGTACTCCGACATGTCGATGCGCACCAGCGCATCTTCGTCGTCGAAGAGGAAGGCGGCCAAGGCCTTGGCGAGTTCGGTCTTGCCCACGCCCGAGGAGCCCAGGAAGATGAACGAGCCGATCGGCCGACGCGGATCCTTAAGGCCGGAACGCGAGCGGCGGATGGCGTCGGCGAGGGCGTGGATGGCCTCGTCCTGGCCGACAATGCGCTCGTGCAGCCGGTCTTCCATGTGCAGGAGTTTCTCTGATTCGGTTTCCATCATTTGGGTGACGGGGATACCGGTCCACTGGGCAACAACATCGGCGATATCGTTTTCATCCACGACGTCGTCCAGGCGGTGTTCGTCTTCCCATTGCTCGCGCTTGCCGTTGAACTCGGTCTCCAGGCGCAGCCGCTCAGCCTTCTTCTGCGCCGCGTGTTCGTAGTCGCGAGTGAGACCGGCCTGCTCTTCTTCCGCTTGCACTCGGGTGATCTCGGCCTTGAGCTTCTTCAAGTCCGGCGGCAAGGAGTACAGCGCCAGACGCAGCTTGGCGGCCGCCTCGTCGATGAGATCGATGGCTTTGTCGGGCAGACTGCGATCGGTTACGTAGCGGTTCGAAAGGCGCGCGGCCGCGACCAGCGCCGCCTCCGAGAAGCGTACCTTGTGGTGCGCCTCGTAGCGGTCGCGCAGCCCGCGCAGCATCTCAATCGTCTCTTCGACGTTCGGCTCATCGACGTACACCGGGGCAAAGCGCCGTTCGAGGGCGGCGTCCTTCTCGATGTGCTTGTGGTATTCGTCGAGGGTGGTGGCCCCGACGCACTGCAACTCGCCGCGCGAGAGCGCCGGCTTGAGCATGTTGGATGCATCCATCGCACCCTGCGCAGCACCAGCCCCCACCACTGTGTGCAGCTCATCAATGAACAAGATGATCTCGCCACTGGCGCGTTGGATTTCTTCGATGGCCGCCTTCAACCGCTCCTCGAATTCGCCACGGAAGCGCGATCCGGCAATCATCGCCCCCAGGTCGAGCGACACCACGCGCTTGCCCATCAGGATCTCGGGCACGTCGTTGGTGGCGATCTTCTGCGCCAGGCCCTCCACGATGGCCGTCTTGCCCACACCCGCCTCGCCGATGAGCACCGGGTTGTTCTTGGTGCGGCGCGAGAGGATCTGGATGACGCGCAGGATTTCCTTGTCGCGGCCGATGACCGGATCGAGCTTGCCCTCTTTGGCGGCCTGAGTCAGGTCGCGCGAGTACTTCTCCAGGGTGCGGTAGCGGCTTTCGGCCTGCGGGTCGGTGACGCGCTGGCCACCGCGAATGTCCTTGACCGTATCCAGCACGCGCTCCTTGCTGATGCCGGCTTCGCTCAGGGCGCGCGCCGCGGGCGTGTTGTGTTCCGAAACAATCGCCAGAAAGATGTGCTCGGTCGAAATATACTCGTCGCGCAGGCGGTTGGCTTCTTCATTGGCCAGATCGATGATGCGTTTGACACGCGGGGTGATGAAGATCTGCCCAGTGCCGCCACCATAGATGCTGGCCTTGGGGCTGGCGCGCAAGATGCCGTCGATGCGCTGTGCCAGCAGGTCCGCGTTGACTGTCAGGCGCTCCAGAATCTGCGGGATGACACCTTCCGGTTGCTCGAGCAGCGCCAGCAGGAGGTGTTCGGTGTCGATCTGATTGTGACCGTAGCGCTGGATGATCTCCGCCGATCGTTGGGCGGCATCCTGAGCGCGCTCGGTAAAGCGGTCGAAACGCATCATGCGCGGGTCTCCTCAGAACCTTGGGCGGCGCGGCCAATGGACGCGAGCCTGGTTTGTGTGAACGATTATATTACGTGTCTTCTATAAGAATTGTGTTTGTGGCCCACGATAGGCAAATGCCGGCCTCGCGGGCCGGCTTTTTGTGCCAACGTTTGAGCGTGCTCAAGGCGCGCGAGGCGCCCGGCTGGTGGCTAGCCCGTGCTGGGGATAGGTGCAACCTCGGGGCCAGAGGTGACGGCCGGGATTTGGCCGCGCAGGCGGCTGTAGGTCAGCGTCCACGCACCCTGAATGTAAGCCAGCAGGATCCCCTGCCCCACGATCAGTACCGGCAGGTAGAGGGCCAGGCACACGCCGGCGGTCACCAAACCCGTGGCGAGAACGCCGCGAGAACCGGCCAGTTCGCCGAAGACGATCCCCATCCCGGCTGGCAAGGCCACCAGGATGACCGGCAGCGCGATGAGCAAGCCGGCCAGCCACCCGCCGATTCCCAGGATCAGCGCCATGACCAGGACCGGACCGACGTTGGCGCGCGCCGTCTCCCAGCCGCGGCGCAGCCCGTCCATTATCCCCAGATCGTCGGAGACCAAGGCGACGTTGGCGAGTTGCAGGACGACGGACACAATCCACGCCAGAATGAAGACCACGCATGCGATGGGGAGCAAGCACAGGAGTGCGACGCCCAGAGTGCCGATGGCGAGGAAGAACATGGAGATCACAAAGATCAGCAAGGCCAGCCCGATCACCAGGCCCACGAGAAGGTTGAGCCCGAACACTCGCCAGAAGTAGTGGGCGCTGGCCGAGAAGAGCTCGCTGAAACCGAGACGCTCCGCGCCCTCATCAGCCATGCGAGAACCGCGGATGAGTGCAATACGGCCCGTGAACCCGAGATAGATGAACAGCGCGGCCAGCGCCAGGATCCCCAGGCCGATGAGCACAAAGACCCACCAGGGGGTCTCGGCGATCATCTGACCGAATTCATTGACGTATTGTTGCATCGCCGGCGGAAGGTCGCCGCCGGAGACCTCATAGCCGGTGTTGCTACCGCCGCCGCTGCTGCCGCCACCGTTTCCGCCGACGCATCCGGCGAGAATTCCGAAGATCCACAAGACCTTGTGCTTCCACACCGTCTTCCACGAACGCGAAAGGACTTCACCGTATTCCATCGACCCTCCTACAGGATGATCCGGCGGCGGGTGTTATTCCCATTCAATCGTCGCCGGGGGCTTGCTGGTGATATCGTACACCACCCGGTTAACACCTGCGACCTCGTTGACGATGCGCTCGGCAACGCGCTCCAGCACGGTGGCTGGCAGGCGCGCCCAATCTGCGGTCATGAAATCGTCGGTGGTCACGGCCCGCAGTGCCAACACTTCCTGATACGTCCGGCCGTCGCCCATCACACCCACCGAGCGCACCGGCAGCAGCACCGCAAAGGCTTGGGCCGTCTCCTGGCGCAGCAGGTCGGCTCGCTCAAGTTCTGTGGTGAAGATCGCATCTGCCAGACGCAGCCGCTCGACACGCTCCCAGGTGACCTCGCCCAGGCAGCGCACCGCGAGCCCCGGGCCAGGGAAAGGCTGGCGCCACACCAGGCTCTCGGGCAAGCCGAGCTGCAGACCCACCCGGCGCACCTCATCCTTAAAGAGATAGCGCAGGGGCTCGACGATTTCGAAGCGCACGTCGCTCGGTAGCCCGCCCACGTTATGGTGGGTCTTGATGCGCGCCGCGCTTTGCCGCTCCGGCGCGCGCGACTCAATGACATCCGGATAGATGGTGCCCTGCACCAGGAAGCGCGCCTGGCGTGCCACGCGCAGTGCTTCGCGCTCGAACACACGGATGAACTTCTCGCCGACGATGGCCCGCTTGCGTTCCGGGTCGGTCACTCCAGCCAGCGCCTCGAGGAACTCCTCGGCCGCGTTGACCGCCACCAGCCGGGCGCCGAGCGCCGTCTGCAGCGTTTCCACCACTTGCTTCGGCTCGCCCAGCCGTAGCAGACCGGTATCCACAAAGAGGCAGGTGAGTTGCTCACCCACTGCGCGCTGCGCCAGGGCCGCCGCGACGAGCGAATCCACGCCGCCGCTCACGGCAGCGAGCAGAGGCTCCGCGCCCACCTGGGCTTGAATGCGGGCCACGCTGGCCTGCACCACCGACTCGGGAGTCCATTCGGCGCGCAGGTTGCAGGCCGCGAGGAAGGCGTTCAGAATCTCGCGGCCGTGTTGAGTGTGATTCACTTCCGGGTGGAATTGCAGCGCGTAGCGGTGCCGGACGGGGTCTTCCATAGCGGCGATCGGACAGCTGGGGCTGGAAGCCGTCTGGCGGAATCCATCCGGCAGGCTGTCCACCTGATCGCCATGACTCATCCAGACTTCAAGGGCGGCGGGCAAAGACTCGCCCAGTAGGGTCGAACCGGCCTGGCGCGTGATGGCGGTGCGCCCATACTCGCGGTGCGCGGAGGCCCGCACCCGGCCGCCCAACTGCTGCGCGAGGAGCTGCATGCCATAACAGATGCCGAGCACCGGCAGGCGGCTTTCGAGGACGTATGCCGGCAGACGCGGCGCACCCGGGTCGTAGACCGAGTTCGGACCGCCAGAGAGGATGAAGGCTTTGGGGTCGAGCGCCATGACCTCGGCCGTGGAGGTGCTGTGGGGAAGCAATTCGCAGTACACACCCGCTTCACGCACTCGCCGCGTGATGAGCTGTGAGTACTGCGATCCGAAGTCGAGAATGACGACCGTGTCCACCCGTGTGCGCGACCTTCAATCGGCGAAGAGGATGCGTCCTTCACTCATATCGGAGATGCGTGCGAGTGACTCGATGGGCACGCCGAGCGGCCTGAGGAACTCGCGTCCGCCCTCGAAGATCTTCTCGATCACCGCACCAATCCCAACTACGGTGGCGCCGGCGGCTTGCGCCAGCTGGGCCAGCCCGGCAATGGTCTGCCCGGTGGCCAGGAAATCATCGATGATGAGCACGCGCTCATCCTTCGAGAGGTACTCTGGAGAAACGATGAGTTCGACCATGCGGCCCTTGGTGTGCGATGGCGCCAGTGTCAGGAACACCTGATTGGGCATGGTGATGGGTTTGGTCTTGCGCGCATAGACGATGGGGATGCCGAGATGCAGTGCGGTGGTGAGGGCCGGGGCGATGCCGGAGATTTCGGCGGTAAGCACCTTGGTCGCGCGCAGGTTCCCAAAGCGCCCTGCCAGCTCGCGCCCGCAGGCGTCGATAAGCACCGGATCCACCTGATGGTTTATGAAGCCGTCTACCTTGAGGATGCCGTTGCCCAGGTTGCGGCCGTCGGTGAGGATGCGCATCTTGAGGGCGTCCATGGCTTATCCTCCTGGCGCAGGTGAAGCGGTGATTCGAGGTATTGGGGAGGTGCCGAACCGGGGAAACATGGCGAGAGTATAGCACAAGCATGTACGGCCTCTATGCTTGCACCAGTACTAACATTGGATTACCGCGCCGCTTCGGAGGCGGGGAGGCTGCGGCGATACGCCCCCAATGGCCCGCCGCCGGGTGAAGAGCTTGCCGAGGCAAGAATCTTCACCGAGGCGAGCCGAAAATGGACGATGGCGAACTCCCACCGATCGGCCCGGACATCTTGCTGTGTGCAGCGCGCATCGCGCTGCGTGCGGGCGACTGCGGCTCGCTGGATGGACAGAGCCCCGCGAGGGACTCGCCCCCCCAACATTGTCAGGAAGATTACCTTGCTCCAACCTTTTAAGCTTGTCAGGCCTAATGTCCATCCCGCGTCTATCTCGGCGCGTCGACAATCGGAGGACTCGTCTGTCGCGTTGCGCAGTTGCGGTCTTGCGGTCGGCCGTCGGCCGGTACGCAAGAGCGACAGACATGCCGAAGGGTGAGAATCTTGCCTGGCCTCAAGCCGGTTCCATGGTTGGAGAGAGGCCGGCGATTTGACTCACATCATCTATGGCATGAGAATGTCAGTCGTAACCGGAGGGTACATGGAGATCGAGCACCGCACCCGGGTCTTTCACAACAGCCAAGCCGATCGTTGGATAGGTCTCCTCTTTGGCCTGTTGGCGGGATCGACGCTGCTGCTGATAGTGGCATGGGGCTTCGATGGCTGGACGCTGGACCGAGCTGACGGGATCCTGCCCTGGGCCAAAGCATGCCTCGGGGCGGCGTGCGTTCTGCTGCCCCTCAGTGTGCTCGGCTGGTTCTCCATTGGGCCCAGGCGCGGAGCCACGTCCGCAGGCTTGTGGCTCCTGGCCGGGGTGCTGACCGGTTGGCTTGCAGCCCAGGTCGCCTTCCGTTTCTTCCCCTGGGCCTTAGCGCGCTGGGCGCCAGATGCCGCGCGGTTCGTTGCTTACGACTACGGCATCGGACCGTCGGGGCGAGGGGTATTGTCATCGATCGCTTGTGGGTTGGCCTTCTTCGTCGCCGGGGTGGTGATCCAAAGTCTTGTGGAAGGCTGGCGAGGGGCGACTTATCCTGCAAGCCGAGCCCTAACCCTCCTTGTCTGGGTCGGTCTTTTCGTCCTGTCCGGGGCGGCCGTCGACGGCCTCGTTAATCGACCGCTCCGCGTTCCGGTTGAAACCATCGACGACCTGATTTCCTTCCGCCTGTCCGATGCCGCGGCGATGGGTACGGAGCGGGCGAGACTCCTCCATGCCAGTGTTCTGAATCCGGCGGAGGATCTCTTTCCTCGTCGCCATCGTTTAGTCGTATCGGGTTATGACGAGACCGTGACAACGGTCAGGGTGCTGGTGGACTTCGAGGGAAGTTGGGTGGAGTGCACGCTGATCGGGGATGAGCCGGTCTTTTGCCAATCCCTCGAATGAGGAAGTCGAGCTCGCGATTCGCGGGGCCCGCTAAGCCCACCATCCGAGGCACGCGCCACTCCACCTCCCTCGGCAGAACTCCCAAAGATCGGAACTGCCGCCCACAGAAGAGACCTGCCCTTGCCGCAAGGGCAAGGGCAGGTCCTGACTCGTAGGCAACCACCCCTCGAGGCGGAGCCGGGTTCCCATCCGAGGTGCCCCAGGAGGGAATTGAACCCCCAACCTTGGCCTTAGGAGTGCCCTGCTCTATCCTTTTGAGCTACTGGGGCCAGCGT
>MGOA01000045.1 GCA_001796965.1 Chloroflexi bacterium RBG_16_64_43 | reverse complement strand
GAGGTGAGCCGCCATAGGATCTTGCTGCTGGATGACGTGTGCACGACCGGGGCAACTCTGGAGGCCGGCGCACGTGCGTTGCACGAAGCCGGCGCCCGGGCGGTGTTCGCGGTCACGGTCGCCCGAGCGGCATCGCCTTCCACGCCGTAACCGGGTTGCGCGTTTCTGTCCGGCAGCGAACGCGCAGCCTGCCATCGCCCACAACCGGAGGTGAGCATGACGCTGCAGGTTGAAATCCAAGGCCACGACATGGAGGTGACGGCGAGCCTCGACGAATACGTGCGCAAGAAGGTGGCGCGGCTCGAACGCTACCTGGATGCGCTGGATGAGGCGCGTGTAGAGCTGCTGCACGAGAAGAGCGCGCGCAGCGCGGCCGACCGCCAGGTGGCGCAGATCACCGTGCGCGGGCGCAATGTATTGCTGCGCGCCGAGGAACGCTCGGACGACATGTTTGCCGCCGTCGATGCGGCGCTCGACAAGCTGCAGCGCCGCCTGGAGCGGTACAAAGGCAAGCGCCACCGCGGACGCGGTGACGGCACCAGTGCTGCCCGCGTGGCCGAGCCCGAACGAGCCGAGCGAGGCATCCCCAGCGGCACACGGATTGCGCGCCGCAAAGCTTTCGAGCTGGTACCCATAGCGGAGGAAGACGCCATCGAGCAGATGGAACTGCTCGGGCACGAGAGCTTCTTTGTCTTCCTCAACCTGCACACCAACCAGGTCAATGTCCTGTATCGGCGTCGCGACGGCACGTACGGGTTGATCGAGACCAGCTCCCGCTAGCTGCATGCGGATAAACCATATCGCGCCTCACCCCCTGCCCCTTGTGCGAAAGCCCTGAGGGCCTCTCCGCCTCACAATTGTCTTCGACAATGCGGAGCCAGGCGGAGAGGGGGTGGAGAGACCCAAGGAGGCGGGGGCCACAGGCCCCCGCCTCCTTGAAAAACCTCGTCCCTCCCCGGGCATGACGAATTCGCGCTGACACCCCGGGTTGCCGGGGGAGGGGCTTCGGGAACTGCCCTCGGAACGAGGGTGGAAGTCTCAAGGCGACGGTCCTGTCAACAAATGCAAGAGTGTGCCAGCATAGCCGAAAAGAGCCCGCCGGGGAAATACCGGCGGGCTCTTTTGTTGTTTCCATTTGGAGATCACGGAAGGAGGGCGGCCAGTCCTCACCCTTTCTCCTCCATCCCGCGGCCTGTCGAAGTCGGCCTCGCGGCGGAGAGCCTGCCCTGCAAAGGGGGGCAGGGGGTGAGATGGGAATTCTTCCGCCACTTCCTCGACCTCAGCCTCTACGAGCCGAGGTTGAGCCCCCAGCGTTCCCGCACTCTGCGCTCGGCGGGAGCGAACAGCAGACGGTCGACCGTGAGCCCCAGCATAACGATGACCAGCATGACCGCCATGACCCGGCCCATGTCGTTGAGCTCGCGGCCGAGGGTGAGCAGCTGGCCCAAACCGAGGCTGACATACAGGAGCTCGCCGGCCATGAGCGAGCGCCAGGCAAACGACCATCCCAGTTTCATGCCGGTGATGATGGCGGGCAAGGCGGCGGGCAGGATCACCCGCCAGTAGAGCGGCCATCCCTCGGCGCCCATGGTGCGGGCCGCTCGCAAGAATAGTGGCGGAGTGTTGCGCACGCCGTCAACCGCCGAAAGGCATATCGAGAGCACGGCGCCCATCACCACGACAAACAAGATGGCCTTCTCCGACAGCCCAAACCACAGAATGGCCAGCGGCAGCCAGCAAATGCTCGGCAGCGCCTGCAATCCAAGAATGACGGTCCCCAGCGTCTCTTGGAGCAGGCGCACTCGCCCGATGAGTAAGCCGAGGGGGACGCCCACGACCAAGGAGATGGCGTAGCCGATCAGGATGCGGCGCAGGCTGACCAGGATAGCCAGTGGAAAGCTGCCGTCGGCAAACCCCAGTCCCAGCGAGGTGGCCACACTCCAGCTGGAGGGGAAAAGATACGGCGGCCACACGTGAAGGCTATAGAGCGCCTGCCAACCGAGGAGCAAGGCGAGAAAGAAGAGCAGCCTAGCGCGCCAGCCGGTCATAGCCCACCTCCTCCTCGGCTCGCAGGACTTCCTCGCGCAGGTCGGCCAAGACTTCTTGGGCGGCGTCCACCAACGCGTAATCCTCTATGTGCCGCGGGCGGGGAATGCGCACGGGGTATTCGTGTTTGATTCGGCCTGGCCTCGCCGACATGAGCAGCACGCGCGTGCCCAGCACCAATGCCTCGCGCACGTTGTGAGTCACAAAGAGGATGGTGGTCCCCGTTTGAGCCCAGATGCTTTGCAGTTCGGCGTGGAGCGTGTCGCGCGATTGCGCATCGAGCGCTGCGAAAGGCTCGTCCATGAGCAGCACCTGCGGGTTAAGGGCCAGGGCCCGCGCCAGGGCCACGCGCTGCTTCATTCCGCCAGATATCTCGTGGATGTAGACCCGCTCGAAACCGCGCATGCCCACCAATTCCAAGTACTCCTCCACGCGGCGTTCGCGTTCGCGTGCGGAAAGGGAGAGCAAGCGCAGTCCAAACTGCACGTTGCTGCGAACGGTCAGCCAGGGGAAGAGCGCGGCTTCCTGGAAGATGACCACCCGGTCGCGCCCCGGGGCGAGCACGGGCGCGCCGTCCATGCGCACCTCGCCCTGCGTCGGGCGCTCGAGCCCGGCGATGACGTTGAGCAGGGTCGATTTGCCGCAGCCGGAGGGACCGAGCACGCACACGAACTCGCCTGCTTCAACGTTGAAGGAGACCCCGCCCAGGGCCTCAGTGGTCCGGCGGCGGGTGGCGAACACCTTGCGAATCCCGACCACTTCGAGCTTGGGGTTCACGGCGTTCCTTGCGCCTCGAGCGCGGGTAATCCCAGCTCCACCAGCACCTCGTTGAGCAATTCTAGATCGACCAACCGCGCGAGGAGAGGCGGTTCGGTGAGATAGCCCACCGCGTAGGCGTGCTGGGCGGAACCAAGGATGGTTGAGTACAGCGGGTCATACGTCGGCTCAAGCCTCGACCAGGCCTGGCTCAACACCTCCGGCGGCAGAGCCTTCCCGGTCAGGCGTTCGATCTCCCGGTTGACGATAGCGGTGGCCTCGGACGGATGCTCGCGCTCCCATAGCGTAATAGCCACGTGGGCCGAGAGCCACGCGCGCACCGCTTCGGGATGTTCCTCCAGGAATGGCGTTGCGACAATGACCACCGCCGTGGAGAACTGACCGCCCGGCCACAAATCACGCTCGTCGATGAGCACGGTGCCGCCGCCCTCGACGATCAGACGGCTGGCCCACGGCTCGGGCACCCAGGCGCCATCGATTTGGCCCAGGCGCATGAGGTCCAGGATCTGTGGATTCTCCACAGGCAGAACTTGCACGGTGCCGCCCTTCTCGGCCGTCTTCAAGCTGTGCTCGATGAGGTAGGCACGCAACGCAATGTCCTGGGTGTTACCGAGTTGTGGGGTGGCGATCTTGGCCCCGTCGAAATCGGAAGCGGCCAGGCGGGTGCCCGCACGCGCTACCAGGCTCGCGCCGCCACTGGTGGCACCGGCAATCACCCGCAGGGCTTCGCCCTGACTGCGCACGAAGCCGTTGATCGCGGGGTTGGGTCCTATGTAGGCCAGGTCGATCTGCCCCGCGAACAAGGCTTCGATCACCGACGGGCCGGCATTGAATTGGGTGGGCACCAGTGTATAGCCTGGGCCGAGCGCTGTCGCGAAATCTCCGCGAGCCAAGCCAATCAGTGCCTGGCTGTGGGTGATGTTGGGGAAGAAGCCGACCCGCACCTCAACCGGGGAGGGCGTTGTGGAAAGGGCAGAGGATCCCCGGCAGCCCGTAAGAAGCGCCAGACCGACGCCCAGTGCGACGGCCGGCGCGAGCCCACCGCGGAATGAGGTCGTGCGCCGGGTCATAGGTCACTTTCCTCACGCAGACTCAAGCTGCAGCTGCATGTCTTCGATTGGGATTATACCCGCGGCCGCTTCAGCCGCTGCGATACGACTGCCGGGCACGCGACCTTACCGTAACGGGAGGGCGCCAATCCTCATATTGTCTTGGTCGCCCCGCGGAAAGAGGACCACGCAAGGGTATAATCCGCCCCATGGACGCGAAGCGGGCCGCCGCGCGCATTGCGCAACTGCGGGAAGAGATAAACCTCCATAATCATCGCTATCACGTCCTCGATTCGCCGATCATCAGCGACAGCGAGTATGACAAGCTCCTGACCGAGCTGCGCGCGCTGGAGACGGAGCACCCACGGTTGGTGGCGCCCGATTCGCCCACCCGCCGCGTGGGGGGCGCCCCCGTGGAGCGATTCTCGCGGGTGGTGCATCCTGGTCCGATCCTCAGCCTGGGCAACGCGTTCAGCGCCGACGACGTTCACGCCTGGGAGGAGCGGCTGCGCAGGCTGGAGCCGCGCGTGGCCGAGGCCCCTCTTGTCGTGGAACCGAAGATCGACGGGCTGACCGTCGTCCTGCACTACGAACAGGGGTTGTTCGTGTTGGGCGCGACGCGCGGCGACGGCCAGGTGGGTGAGGATGTGACGGCCAATCTGCGCACGCTGCGCTCGCTGCCGCTGCGCATCCCGGTCGACCCGCGCTCAAAACGCACGGCACCGAGCCGGCTGGTTGTGCGCGGCGAGGCCTTCTATCCGCTCGAGGATTTCCAGGCGCTCAACGTGCGCCAGGCGGCCGCCGGCGACAAGGTTTTTGTCAATCCGCGCAACGCGGCCTCCGGCGCATTGCGCCAACTCGATCCACGGCTGACGGCAGCCCGCCCGCTCGACCTTCTGTGCTATGCCATCGTGGCGATCGAGGGCATAGCCGCACCGGCCACGCAGTGGCAGACGCTGACCTATTTGCGCGAATTGGGTTTCCCTGTATCCGATCGCGCCGCGCGTTGCGCAAGCTTGGAGCAGGCCCTGCAGGCATACACCCGCGCGGCGGCCGAGCGTGACACCCTGCCGTTTGAGGCCGACGGGCTGGTTATCAAGCTGGATGATCTCGAGCTGGCGGCGCGCCTGGGGGTGGTGGGAAAGGATCCGCGCGGGGCGATTGCCTACAAGTTTCCCGCGCGCGAGGTCTCGACGCGCCTCAACGACATCGGGGTCAACGTGGGGCGCACTGGCGTGCTCACGCCCTACGCGATCCTCGAGCCGGTAGAGGTCAGCGGCGTGACGGTGTCGAAGGCCACGCTGCACAACTTCGATTTCATCGCCGAGCGGGATATCCGCCTGGGCGACCGGGTGATGATCAAGCGCGCCGGGGATGTCATCCCGTACGTCATCGGGCCGATCGTCGACGCGCGCGCGGGCGATGAGCGCCGCTACAAGCCGCCGCGGGTTTGCCCCTCGTGCGGTGAAGCGGTCGAGCGCCTAGAAGGCGAGGTGGCCTACTATTGCGTCAATGCCTCCTGCCCAGAGCAGCTCATCCGCAATCTGGAGCACTTCGCTTCGCGCGGGGCGATGGACATTGAAGGTCTGGGCATCCGCATCGTGGAGCAGCTCGTGGGTGCCAGCCTGGTACGCGACGTCGGTGACCTGTACACCTTGAGGGCTGAGAAGCTGCTCACTTTGGAGGGCTTCGCTGAGAAGAAGGCGCAGAATCTCATCGAGGCGATCGCCGCATCGCGCCGCCAGCCGCTGGCCCGGCTGATCAGCGCGCTCGGCATCCGCGGCGTAGGCGAGGTGGTGGCGGCGGATCTGGCTGCGCACTTCGGCACCCTGGACCGATTGCAGTCCGCGACGGATGACGACCTGCAACAGGTTGAGGGGATTGGCCCGAACATCGCCGAGGCCGTGGTGGATTGGTTTGCGCGAAAGCC